>NZ_CANLRP010000236.1 GCF_947493425.1 uncultured Microscilla sp.
CCTCTATCCGTTAACGTGAACCATTGGGTTATGCGTTGGGTGAGAATCCCCTCTGCTTTAGCTTGGGGAGTAGTCAATCAATATTAAACTCTTGATAATAGGTTTCAACTGCTTTAGTTGTAGGATCCTGGTAGCGTAGCTGTAAACGATAAGTACCTTGAGAGGCTTTCAATGTTTTGGTTTTCATTGCTCCCTCACACCACCTTTCTTCCTTATTCCAAACAAAAGTCTTAACGTCACCTTTTGTTATTTCCAGTTGATGGGGAGGGGGAGGACAAGAGGCTCCACAAGGGCAGTACAACCAACGCATGCGTTTCCACCCTTTGCCCTCGGTTTTGGTTTTCAGCTTCTGTTCTACTACCACAATCAATGGATCAAATACGACCACTTCTTGTTCAGTAATATTTTTAAATCTAATGACTACTTTCTCGTCAGCTGTATAAGTGGGTTTGGCGTCTACCTCCCAGGTAGACTTTATTACTACCGACTTGTCGGTAGTACGGTTGGCTTTTTTACAGGCTACTACAATGGCTAAAAATACAACAATTACAAATAGTGATAACAAGCGATAGTATATTTTCATACTCTTCAGTTTTTATGTATTAATCAACAAAATAAGTGTTTATAGCAAGCAGCTTTCCATTAGTTTACTTGGCTTTTTTGGCCACCACCAAATAGCGCGTAGAAGTACAAGTATCTGCATCGGCAGGAATAGGAGCCAGGCTTACTGCGTCATACAGGTCTACTCCTCCATCAAATGCTTGTTTAAAATACTCCCTTACTTTACTCAAAGGAGGCAAAAAGAGTGTATGTTGCCCTTCGTTGGTAATACGCAGCCTCCCCGATTTTTTGCTTACATTGACAATGCTACTACGTTGGTACATATAGTGGTCTTTTTCTATCAATTCGGGACTACGCAATGACACAATATCGCCGCATTCAGAATATAGTACGTGAGGGTACCCTCTAATATGATCAGGCGTGATAAAGTCGCCAAAGAAATGCCCTCCTGGACTAGTAATTCGGGCTGCTTGTTCTATTACTTGTTGTAAAAACGTATGATCAACATACTGAAACACATTTAAACCACAAAAGGTCAAGTCCCACATTTTTATTGCCGGATCAAGTTCTAGCGCGTCGCCTACTTCCGCGTGAATGCGGGTTTGGGCTACTTTGATCATAGCTTCCGAAATGTCAATACCATAAAGGTGCTCCTGAGGCATCCCTAGCTCATTGATCATGAATTGCTCCATCAAACCTGTGCCACAACCAATAGAAATGAGTTTTTGACGAGTAAAATCAATGTTGTATTGCTTGATAAAAAAACGTAGGTAAGCCGCCATAAACTCATCCAGGCAGGGTTTGCCCAATACTTCATCATATAACTCAGCATAAGTATGAAAGTAGTCTTCTGTATTTTCAAAAGCACTTACACTACTCTGTAATGCAGCTGCTTCTTTCAGCTCCCAATTGAGTAATTTCCAAAACACTGAGTGATTATTTTGCCCGGTGTCATCCAAGTGTTCCGCTAGGTCATTGACAAAGCTACTCCAATGCCTTACATCAAACAGGTCTTTAGTAAGTACCTTAAGCGATTTGCCACTTTCGTTTTTACCCAGGTTTTCAGCGCGTTGTACCCGGCGTATAAGCTCTACCTGATGGCGTAAACGAGTTAAAAAATCGGGTGTAGGACAAGTCTCTCTGGATTTGATTTGCTTGAGTGGCAAGGCAAAAAATGCGCCCCCATCTGCCCGGTGAATATCTTGGTCATCTAAGTCAAAAATTCGGGCATCTGCCGTTACATTTTCTTCACGGGTATAGTTACCGTAAATATGTAGACTCAAATAATTGTGAGTTCCACTGTTGCCCATTTGGTGCACCAACTGGTGCCCTACACCTATTACTTGCCCTGCCTTCATTATTTGACGCGACAAAGTGCGTATTTCTGAATCTTGTATCCAAAATACCGCGTGCTCAGCAGCCCCAAAAGTTTGTACCGCTCCCCATTGGGCATATCCATGGTCGTGCAAAGCTGAGAAATCTCCTGGCACCCAAGACATGACCATTATATCAAAAAAACCTCCGTCATAGACCATTTTACGACCATAGCAGTCTTGTTGAGGGTGGTCAAAGTCCGCCCAAGGCAAGAGCTCATGTTCTTGTACCTGTGCTTGTTTTACAATATTCTTTACTTTGCCTGGCGACAAATCAGGTGCCTTGTATATGGCTCGAATAATGGCTTGTATAGAAGAGGGCAAGGCCGATATTTTGTCCTGATCGATGGTATCCTTGAAAAAGCTCATTTTTTTGATATTTCTTTTACCTAAATATAATTTAAATAATGACTAATACAGCGTCTTAAAAAGCACTGGAAAGTCATTGAATGTATGTTTAAGACCTGTTGGGTAAAAACGACAAGACATCACTACAAGTCTAAAATCAGGCTTTTGTGGGTTTTAACAACTTTACTCAGGGCATTTTGCCTGAGCTATACCTTACTATTTCGTTTTTTTAATAAAACAATCACCCACTTTGATTAGGGTTTGAACTTTTTAGTTTCCAGCAAAATAACGAGTTTTATCTCTCGTTAGTTGAGTTCAAAATTCAAGTACTCTAGCTTCTAATGAGGTAAGGTAAAGGTTATGCAGAAAATAATCAAACACATTTATATTACAGTCACAGTTCATCATTAAAATTCGAGGTTTTGTTAGGTTTGTCGTCAGAATATGCCTCGCTAATGGCAGTACTATACTATCAAAGCCCTGCATTAGCTAAAGAATGAACTAGCAGTTAAAACGACCTACAATACACCACTGATGAACTTGAAACAAGCTCTAATAACAAAAGTATGAAGCAAATACCTATAAATACAAGTTATCACCAATAGTTGTTGCATTGTTTCAATCAGTATACAGCATCAGAGAAAAGATCAAGTGACTTGTAAGGAATTAGCAAAGGCTAATACCAGGCATTATTTTGAAGCATTGTTTGTTAATAAAAAGGTGGAATAATCTTACTTTCACCTTTTTTATTGCTTGACTTTCGTTATATTTAATTAAACAAGTTCAATATAGTTTTAAATTGTTTTAAGTTCGGCTGCAAAATTTAATGATTATTTGTACTTATTAGTGTGAAAGTTATTTACTTACCATTTCATGCAACATTACCCAGTGAGGTTGAGTATAATCGTTTTTAAACTTTAGCAAAACATGATTCACCTGTATTTCGTAAGACACGCAGAAAGTTTGAGCAACATCAATCACCACTTGATAGGAGGGAGGTCTAATCATATTCCTTTGACTGACAAAGGGCGGCGACAAGCAAAAAAACTGGGAGAGCGATTAAAAAAAACTACAATTAACCTGGATTTTATTGCTACCTCTTCGGCAGTAAGGGCTTGCGATACCGCCAAAATTGTGTGTGAACATGCCAACATAGATTTTGAGAAGGTGATAGTATCTGACGATATTCAGGAATTGTCGCAAGGCGAATGGGAAGGCAAGGTACGGAAAGAAATATACACCCCTGAAATGCTCAATTCGATCAACCAAAATAACTGGTTGCACAAAGCCCCCAATGGCGAGTCTCAAAAAGAAGTAGAAGAGCGAATGTTTGAATGGTTGGAGCAGCATGTGTTCCCTTTGCAAAAGCCGAATAAAAAACTCCATTGTTTGATTGTAACCCACGGAAACGCTATTCGCTGTCTGTTCCGAAAAATTATGCAATCGGCTTCATCCATGACACATAAGATAAAATTAGATAATACTTCTATTACCAAGTTTCGTTACAACGCCCCTAATGAATGGTTTTTTGACTACCTGAACGACACCGAGCACTTAGACAAAGACACCACTCCATTACATGTAGACAACCTTAATAAAAAGCATCTTCAAAATAAGTGATTTGTGGCGACTGGTGGGGTTTTAGCTCTATAGCTACAATGTCAAACCGAATGTCGTTTTCCCAATCAATCTCTTCTATATATTGTTCTGCAGTTTGTATAATGAGGTTTTGCTGGTTTTCGCTCACAGACTCTTCAGGCAACCCAAAGTTGTCAGATGATCTCAGCTTTACCTCTACAAACACCAAAACATCGCCCGTTTGAGCTATAATGTCTATTTCTCCTCTTTTGTATCTGTAATTGCGTTCTAGCAGTGTATACCCCTTGCTTTGCATAAATACCGCCGCAAGGTTTTCACCGTATTTTCCTTTTTTTTGTTGAGGAGTTTTCATTTTGTAGTGCTTGACTTTAGAGCTTGTTTAAAATTCAATAATTAGGTTCCCGAATCAAGTTCGGCTCGCAGCTCCGAGCTTGTTCTCGGAGGACTGTGAGCTTTTACACGATTTTCCTGATTATATATTGTCAAATTTATCAGCAATAGCGCTGCTATTACTTCAAAATTTGACGCATCTAATCCGAAAACTCATTATAAAATCTCAGATGACCGAAAATTTAAACAAGCTCTTAAGATACAATAGAGAAATAGCAAAATACAAATATTGCCTTGATTTTAAAGCCTTTAAACGAATGAAGTTTGGTTGAGCAAAAATGTATGAATTATTTTAAAACCCCAGACCCACACGAAACGAAATGATGCTGGTAGGAGCCTGACGATCAAGTAAAAAACCAGCATTTCTATTATAACGCACACTAAGCTCTATCCTTGATGTTTTGCCTATCTTGGTTAAAAAACCTGTTTCTATAATTATGCCCGAAGAAGTACTTCTGAAATTCTCTTTAGAGGCTCCTATACTGGCTGTATGGGCATTGATCTGGTATGATTCAGAGAGTGTCTCTTTCATGCTCAAACGAAAATCAAAATTGATGCCTGCTCCTACAAACAATTGCTCTTTAGGGTTGCTGGTAGCATACCTTAAAACGATAGGTACTTGCATTACACCCAAGTCCCATTGTGAAGAATGACTGAGTGCATCTTTGTGTGAGATCGCATACTTTTGTGCACTATAGTTTAACTCTACTTGCCCAAATAGCCTGTTATTGCGATCAAGGCTAAACAGGTAATAAATCCCAAAAGCGATGCCTTGAGAGGTTGAAGAGTTTAAACGATCACTGATAGAACCACTAAACTGTATGGTAGAACTGGCATATTGTACAGCCAATCCAAGTTGGCTTGTAAGATCGGCGCTTTTGCCCTCTATGATTTGCTCACCTCCTGTGCACTGATTGTAGTTGGAGATAAACTGCATCAGTGAATGTTTTCTTAGTTGAACCCGTTCGTTGTTGATGAGCGACTTTGCTGCCGGACAGTCCGAGAAAAGTGCGTTGAGGGTTCCAAGGTATGTTTTTATTCTTTTTACTCTTTTCAATCCACCGCTATACACATAAGCGCCCTTTATTTTTAGCTCTTGCAAGTCTCCGTTGTCTTTTTGTACATAAAAATGGTGATTGCTTTGCCAGGGCTTTAGCTTTGATGCAGGGAGGTTGTCTTTGAAATAGTAAAGGCTTCCCTTTCCTTTGACGAGCACTTCTACAAACAGTGTATCTACAGTTTGCTGTTGGGTTACCACATCAAGAAAGCTTACTGTGTGAGGCTCATAAATAGTGGCTTTGTCATACCCATAGCCCTTAAGCTCGTGGGGGGTATAGGTTTTGGGGTTACCTTCTTCACTTGTTTTAAAAGTACAAGATATGCTTCCACCTATGACGGTAGATTGTTTTACAAACCCAGTTACCTTTTTTCCTTGTTGGGTAACTACAAACCCTGGTTTGAATTTTTGGGCGTAAGCTTGACCAGTAAAAAGCATTCCTGCCAGGCAGATAATGGCTAAATATTTCATTCTTTATATAAATAAGTTTGACTAAATAATGCTGCAAAACTATCGCATCCATTGTATAGTAAGCCATCTATGTAATAAAAGTTAATGAAAAGTAATGTTAGTAATAGGAAAGGTGCTATAGGTCAATAGTCCATAGTATTTAGTCCGTAGTCCATAGCTGATTCGAGTAAATGTTTACCTTATTAAGCCCTGTAAACCGAACTTGTGAGCTCAACGAGTTAATCAGTAGTCAACTTTGGCTAAAATCACTGCGGAGTATTGATAGGTAGAACAGAGGGTAATTAAGAATGGGGTGGTAAGTATAAGCATAAAAAAACCTGTTTGAAGTAAATCAAACAGGTTTAGTAGCCCGTAGGGGAATCGAACCCCTGTTTCCAGGATGAAAACCTGGCGTCCTAACCCCTAGACGAACGGGCCATAGTATGTTAAAACTATGGAGTAGATTTTTGAAAAAAATGGTAGCCCGTAGGGGAATCGAACCCCTGTTTCCAGGATGAAAACCTGGCGTCCTAACCCCTAGACGAACGGGCCAGAACTACGCTTTCTCAAAAATCGTGGTGCAAATGTACACGGGGTAAATGAATATACCAAACAAAACACCAAAAAAATTTAAAAAAAATAAAAACAGGAAGAAGATCAAAGGGCTTCTCCCTGTTTCAAAAGAATCAACCATGTGGGTTAAAACCTTGTTTATAGTATGCCTTTGCAATACCATCCTGGTCGGTTTCCTAGCCGACAAAGCCTAAACAATACAGTTTTGCCCCACAAATTGTTAGTGAGTTAAGCTGCCATTTCGTTATGCATCCACTCTTTCTTAGCTGCTAGTTCTTCCTCTGTTTCTACATAATCAGGATCAGGAACACAGCAATCTACCGGACATACCGCAGCACATTGAGGTTCTTCGTGAAACCCTGTGCACTCAGTACATTTGTCAGGTACAATGTAATAAAACTCGTCAGATACTGGTTCTTGTACCGCATCTCCAGGAATAACAGTACCATCTTCAAGCTCTACTTGCTTAAGCTCGGTACCACCACCCCAAGTCCATTCTACGCCACCCTCATAGATAGCAGTATTTGGGCATTCGGGCTCACAGGCTCCGCAGTTAATGCACTCATCAGTGATTATAATTGCCATAATGACCTTTATTTATTGGTTTAGTTAAAATAATAGAACAAATAAGTAGGCTTCTTGTTATAACACCTTTTGCCTTTTGTCCAGTTGGTTTTCTGTGAATTGATACCCTAAAGAGTGGGGGTAATAAAAATAGAATGGCTACTTTTGCAGCCGTATACGTCCAATAACCCCTACCAAATTGGGTAAGCAACAACAGATAAGCAGTGGTAGGTTGGTGTATAACATTTTTAGAGTATTAAACGAAGCGTTCTTACTTGATAACAAAAATAAGCATTGATTGCATAGATCAAAACCTCATGTAAGTAATTGTATAATTTTAAGAAAGAATTATGGATATCGCACAAAAAATTAATGTTTTTGTACAATTAGGAGATTCGATAAACAAGTTTTCGGAGGAGCAAAAGAGAGCATTGGGGCAAATGATCAAGCTCAAGAACGAGTGGTTTACCCGTGAAAACCTCGACTTGACACTACAAGGCTTGCAACAATACCTCAACCGCGAAAACCTTGAAAAATGGTTGGGCAAATACCCTTCATTGTTTGCCAAAGAAGCAGCCACTCCAAAAAAAGTGGGCATTGTCATGGCAGGCAATATTCCAGCGGTAGGTTTCCACGACTTGCTCAGTGTGGTGATGAGCGGGCATATATTACACGCCAAGTTAAGCTCAAAAGACCAGGTGTTGATGCAAGAACTTATTCGTATGCTTATAGAGATAGCTCCTGAGCTGAAAGAGCAAATTGTAATTACAGAAAAGTTAAAAGGCATAGAAGCGCTCATTGCTACAGGTAGCGATAATTCTGCACGTTACTTTGAGGCGTATTTTGGGCATTTGCCCCATATTATCCGCAAAAATCGTAGTTCGGTAGCGGTGCTTGATGGTAAAGAAACTGAGGCAGAACTGGGTCTGTTGAGCAATGATATATTTCAATACTTTGGTTTAGGGTGTCGTAATGTGTCTAAGTTGTTTGTACCTCAAGAGTATAAATTTGACCCATTTTTTGAAGCTATCCATCCTTGGGGTGAAACTTTGTTGATGCACTCAAAGTACTGTAACAATTATGAGTATTATCGTGCCTTGTTTTTGATGAAAAAAATGTTTGTGCTTGATAATAACTTTTTGATTCTTGCCGAATACGATAGTATGGACTCTCCAGTAGGCGTGATGTTTTTTGAGCGTTATACAGACGAAGCCGAATTAAAACAAAAACTTGCCCAACACCAGGACAAAATACAAGTAGTAGTGAGCAAACCTGGCCTTGTACACAATAGTGTGGGTTTTGGCAATGCCCAAACTCCTCACTTGTGGGACTATGCCGATGGGGTAGATACCATGGCATTTCTTACTCGTTTATAGTTAGTACTCCAGACACTAAATACGTAGAGCGGTATTCTGCACCTTTTGCCCTTTGGCTTCTCTTCAAAAATATCACGTAGCTATGGCTATGCTCTATTTTTGAAGATCACCAAAGAACAAAATTCATCAAAATCCCTACTTTACCTACTTAGAAGCTGGAGTACTAGCATATAGGTTTTTACCTCTTTCTTTGGACTAATCCTCAAGAAAGAGGTTTTTTAATAGTCAATGTACCGGGTTTCTATCCGGCAGTTACTGGGTAATAAATGACGTAATTGGGTAAGTTCATTGTTGTTGAATAAGTGTTTTTTGCCCAGTTCCAGTTCCTCAAGTTTGGTAAGCTGCGCTATTTCAGGTGGAAAATGAGTAAAAGGGTTTCCGTCTACTTGCAAATACCTCAATTGACTGAGTTGCCCTATTTCAGCGGGCAAGGTTTTCAGTCGGTTGTTTGACAATACCAACGAATCAAGAGCCTTGAGTTGCCCTATTTCAGGAGGCAACATAGTAAGTTTATTTTTTGCAATGTCTAGTCGGGTGAGTTGAGCAAGTTGACCAATAGTTGGGGGCAATTGACTAAACTGGTTGTTGTGCATAGTCAGGTAATGTACCTTGGTAAGTTTGCCTAACCAATGGGGTACTACAGTCGCTTGTATATTGGCAAAGTGTAGTTGCTCTATCTGGTGTAAGTATTGAATACAATCTGGCAATTTTTTGAGTGGGTTATGTCCTAATGAAAGGTAGCGAAGTTGGGTGAAGTCACCCACAAAGCCTGGAATTTTATTCAGTAAATTGCCGTCCAGTGATAGATAAATAAGTGCTGTAAGTTGGGCAACTTCAGGGGGCAAACGCTGAAGTTTACTATACTCTATAGATAGTTTTTTGAGTTGTTTAAGCTGGGTAATTTGAGGAGGAATTTGGCTTATCTGCGTATTGTATAAAGTGAGGCTTTCCAAGTGAGGTATTTGAAACAGTACTTTGGGTATTTGGGCAAGTGCCGAAGGTGTATTATATATTCTTCTAAGAATCTCTATAGATTGCACTTTTTTGATATGCTTCCAGGTAAGCAAATCGTCAGCAATGCCTTGAACAGGACTGTCAATAGAGATTGATTTATCGCCAAAGGTATCATATTTTTTATTGAGCACTTGCGCAAAAAACTTTCCACCAAACTCGATAGCAAGGGCTGTATAAGCCCCCGAAAAATGTTGTACAAAGTCAACAAAGGCCTGTTTTGGAACAGGTAGCTTTTCCAAGATCACCCTTACTGATTGTTTGCCCCAGAGTTGGGCATAAAACACTACTGATTGCCAACGAGCTGGGAAGTGCTGTTGCAATATTTTTTTGGCAAGTTTTTTTACTTTTTTGTTTTTGTGTACGAGGTAAGCCGCAATGATCCAGTGGTAAGCCTCTTGTTGTAATATACAGTTGCCCGAAATCAGGTTGAGTGCCAGCAAATGATGGTCACTGTCTTGACTCATCAATAACTCTTCTATTTTTGTAATATTCTCTGATGAAAATGTGGGAAGACCTACAGCATTATTTTCCCATTGTGTCCATTGCTCGTCAGTGACGATACATAAAGAGGTATTTTGCCATACTTCATCAGGCACAGATACAGCTTTTTCGGCAACAATAAGGCAGTCAATAGGTTGTTGAAGGTTATTTTCCAAAACCCACCCTTTTTCTCGGATTACTTTTTTTAGGGCACCCAATGTAAATCGTTTACTCTTGCCTACTAAGGCTATTTTACTACCTGGAGCTAAAGCATATAACACCTGATCAGGCGAGCATTGAGCCATCAAGTGCAATACATATTGGTGAATATGAGGAAGGTCTATATTCAAAAAAGGCCATAACTCTTTTATTGTTGCTTCGCCAGGCAACAAAGCCTGACTAAATATTTGATGGGCAGTATCAGGGTGGGTTTGCGTAAGTGAGGAGTTGTGTACCACTTTATGAAAGTTTGACAACCCTTCAGCACCTGTATAATAAGTATAGTCCAGCTGTAAAACATCCAGTTGAGTGAGCATTTGGGTAAGTAGTGTAGGGGGAGCATAAAACTCGTTTTCACTAATGTCGAGGTGGCGACTTACGTTTCGCTGATTTCTAGGTTGGAAAAAAGAAAATAGTTAAACTCGCTGTATGATCACAGAACGAGTAGAT
>NZ_CANLRP010000237.1 GCF_947493425.1 uncultured Microscilla sp.
GGCAATAAAAATAACGAAGTATCAAGGCGAAAAATCACCCCTCAGAGTGTAAATTTATTTTTGAACAATTCCTTAAATAAACACATATATTTTTTTGTGGCTCGATGAGCTACTCAAGTTAGTAACATTTAATGGAGTATTTGGGAGATATGAGAATAAGTAGGTTATGGCTCGTTTTGGGGCTTATAGTGGGGGTTCAATACAGCAGCTGGAGCCAGTCTACCATTTTGGATGATACAACCAAAAATGTATACGGTCCTAAAACTACCCGCTTTTTTCTGGAAAAAGACTTGCTACAAAACCGGGATACCTTACGTATGGTAGACACCAGTCTCAACGCTACGCATCAGTATGATATGGTACAACGCCTTGACAATATGTACCAAGACCTGGGGCTGATAGGTACGGCTATCCGCCCGATTTATTTTCAGATATCCGAACAAATAGGCACCCGGCTGGGAATGGACGCCTACCAACCTTATGTGCTTAGCCCTGACAAGGTAAAGTATTTTAATACCCGCTCGCCGTTTACCCAGGCGGTGTACGGGCAAAACACCAGAGGAAACCAAAAAATTCATTTTCGTTATACGCGTAATATCAACAAACGATTTAACATTGGGTTGCTTTACCGACGCGAAAACACCCACAAACAGTTTGGAGGCGAAACTACCCGCGACCTTGCCGCTGATCATCATAGCCTGGCAATACACGCTGCCTACCAAAGCAAAAACAAGCGTTATAGACTACTCTATCATTTTGCTCACCTCAACCAGATGGTGCAAGAACAAGGTGGTATCGTATTGGGTGAGTCTGACACCCTCGCCAATGGAGAAGTAAGGGTAGATAGTTTGTTTGGGTATGAACTGGAAGCCTCTCAACTGGGGCTAACGGCGCGTAGTTGGCAAACCCAAAATACCCACCGTTTATACCATGAGTATGCGTTGTTCAAACAATTACAGCTTTTTCATATACTCAACCTAAGCCGGCAACGCGACGACTACGAAGATACTGGCATCACTATCAGCACCAATCAAGACTTTTATAGGCCTTTTGCTACCGACCCCGAAATGTATGTGTATAACAGCAGTGGTACCAGTGAAGGTTTTAAGTACCGTTTGTTTGACAATATGGCAGGAGTAAAAGGCAGCATCGGTCCTATTTATTACCAAGGCTACGCCAGGGCACGCCAATACAAACTTACCCACTCGCGGGAAGGACAGGTGGAAGGGGTGACGGTTAGAGCTACTGACGATTTAATTATCAATGGGGTGACAATTCCTCAGTTTACCTTAGATTCTATTCCTACCCGCATTAACACCAACAACACCGAACTCTTTTTAGGGGGGGCTTTTGGCATAAATTTCAACCAATTTAGTCGCTTGTATGCCAGCGCTGAGTATGCTCTTACAGCACGCAGCGATTACCGAATTTCGGTCGCCTTTGAGTCAAGGGGTTTGATAGCAAAACTGCAAAGTTCGTTTACTACACCTACTTTGGCTCAGCAACGCTTTGCCAGCAATCACTTTATCTGGGACCGCACCAACCTAAACAATATGCTGGCAAACGAGGCGTCTATTAGTTATGACATTCACACCTCTTGGTTTACCGCCAGACCTTTTGGTAGCTACACCCTTATCAACGATTACATTTATTTTAATGAACAAGCATTGCCTACCCAAGCTCCTGAGTTGGTACAGATAGCAAGTGGTGGGGTTGATTTCCACGTGCGTTGGCGAAGCCTAAATATGCGCACCAAGGCGGTGTTGTCTAAATCTTTGGGCAGTACTGAGTACTTGAGGGTTCCCGAAATACTGGTTAATTCGCGTATTTATTGCGAAGACTGCCTGCTTACCAAATTGATGCATACACAAATAGGCTTTGAGGTTCACTACAAATCAGCATACAAAGCAGATGCATATATGCCCGTATCCAAGCAGTTTTATTTGCAAGACAACGTCCTCTCTCCGGCTTATGCTTTGGTAGATTTCTTTTTTAATGTACAAATTGGACGGGTGAGGGTTTTTCTTAAAATGTCGCACCTCAACCATATATTTAATAGCGACCAAGGGTATATTACTACTCCTACTTTTGTGGGTATGCGCTCTGCTTTTAATGTAGGCTTTAACTGGATGTTTTTCAATTGAGCAACGTGTTCGTAATAACCGTTCGTTTTTAGTTTAAACTTCTTTGCTGTGCATCGCTAAAAAACAGGCAAATTTAAGGGCTTGTGATGACTTATCAGTATTAACACAATAGATTATGTTAGGATTAAAATTACCCACTGACCCTCGCTGGGTCAATATTGCCGAAAAAAACATCGAAGACATATTAGTAGACCACGCTTATTGTGAACAAAAAGCAGCCTCATCGTGTATTTCGCTCATTGTACAGTACCCCGAAAAAGAGAAACTGGTAGCAATGATGACAGAAGTAGTGGCTGAAGAGTGGGGGCACTTTGAGCGGGTGCTTGCCGAGCTCAACAAGCGAGGGTTTAAACTGGGGCGCCAACGCAAAGATGAATATGTGATTAATTTGCTTAAACATATACGCAAAGGTGGGCACCCCAACGATCAGTTTTTGGACAAACTACTCGTGTGTGCGCTTATAGAAGCCCGCAGCTGTGAACGTTTTCGTTTGCTCTCGGAAGAAATTGCTGATAACGACCTCAAAAAGTTTTACTATGAATTGATGATCTCTGAGGCAAATCACTACGTAAATTTTGTAAACCTTGCCAAAGAATACCTACCCGAAGAAGTAGTAAAAAAACGTTTGGATGAGTTTTTTGAGATAGAAGCCGACATTATATTGAACCTTGAGATGCGTAGCGACCGCATGCATTAATCCTATACCCATGAAAATATTCAATTATATATTTTACCTGTTTGTAGTGGCAAGTATCACGCTCTATAGCTGCGAAAAAGAAGCCCCGGAAACCATTAACCCAAGTTTGGTAGAAGCCGAAGGTTTTATTAATGAATACGTGGCTTTGCAAAGCAGTGCTTACGATGCGCTCAACATAGTGGGCGATGTACTACTCAGAACACAAAAAGAGATACAGGCGGCCTCTACTACAGCACAAAACCTCACGTTTGACGATTGTGAGGCGCAAATAAGCATTGTAAAAACCAGCAATGACCTAGTACAAATAAGCATTGATTATGGCGAAGCTAATTGTCCGGATGCCATTACCAACAAGACCCGAAGTGGCAAAATAATAGTGCAGCAGACAGGCACTACTACCTATTATTCATCGGGGCATCAAATGTCGGTTACCTTTGATAATTTCCAACTAAACAGCCAGATATTGTCGGGCACTATAGCGGTCAAAAACACGTCTAAGTCAAGTGATTTTACCCTGGAAGATACTGTCAAACAACAACTGACCTATACCAATTTTCAGCTAAATGCCAACGGTATGCTGGGCAGTGGCTATCAGGAAAGGGGACTGGTAAAAGGGTTGCAAAGCCGTAGTATTGGCGATGACATGTACTGGTCGGATACTACCCACTTGACCATTGTTGAGCAGGCAAGTAACACCAACAAATACACGATAGTTGACCCGGAAATAGGCAAAGACCCTTTGATATTTGACATGTTTTGCTGGAACAACCAGGTATACTACCCCACCAAGGGTATTATCAACATTAGTTTTGAAAGTGCTAGTGTAAGCAAGGTAGCCACTGTAGATTTTGGCAATGGAGCTTGTGAACGTTTCAAAACGGTGACCGTAGAATAAGTAATGGTTAAAAATAGTATACACAACATGAAAAACTTAACCCTTGCCTTTGCCTTGTCGGTAATAACCATAGGTAGCATTCAGGCACAAAGGAAGTATAATCGTTACTCTCCTAAAAAAATTAAAAAAGTACACAGTTTTTTTCTTGAAGGCGGGGGCAATGCTGTATATGGCTCGGTTAACTATGACCGGGCTTTCAACTTCCGTAAATTTGCTGCCAGCGTTAGAATTGGCGTGGGGTTGTTTCCGGCGACCAACTCTGAGGCAAACTACCTTTACCCTATCATCCCCCTGGAAGGAAACCTTTTGTTTGGTAAAAAAAATCATTTTATAGAAACCGGATTGGGAGTAAGCAATATGGTTGTATACAGGAGTATAGGTCAAGACACCCCTAAGTTTATACTTTTGGGCTTTGCCCGCATTGGTTACCGCCTGCAAAAAGCCAATGGTCTGTTTTTGCGGGTGGGCTTTACCCCTATCCTTATGGACATTGCTATTAACGAACAAACCAACAACAAACGTGGTTTTGGTTTTATCCCTTGGGCGGGAATTTCTATTGGCGAGAGCTTTTAAATTAATTACTGGTTTTATGCGAACTCTTTTCACTAACAGGCTCTTAACTTACTGAAAATAAGCATTATACAAATACCTATAAACCGAATCTGTTTCTAAATCCCGGTTCATCTCATAGACGTCAACTTAGGAACGTGATCGCCCCGTAAACGGGATTTTGGGCGTAGCCCTCAACAATAACCCCAATAAGAAATTGAAGCTGTCCAGTTTAGAACATATCTTCTTTACTGACTTTCGTTACCCCGGCAGTTCCGCCGGGACTACAAGATTTTTTTCGCCGTAGCACCGTCCCACGGTCTGGCTCAACATCCTTCGGATGTTGCCTTGCCTGCAAAAGTGCCTCAGCCAGCCTTGAGTATACGCCCTCAATCTCGACACTTATTGTGAACATGTTCCTAAACGAACAATAGGGCAAATGCCAGTATAAAGCGCTGAGCTTGATTTGGAGGGTTTAAAAACCTGGCCTAAAGTAATTGCAAATTACCAAAACTGTAAGGGCAATGAAAGCACTGTTACAGACTACCAACTATTGACCAGGAAAAAGCGTATATTGCAAAATATAACTAAATATAAAAAATCACATTATAGATTTTACCTCATGAGTGAAGAAAAGAAAAACCTTACAAAACTTGCTAATCAAGTAATCAACAACCATGTATTGTGGGCAATGGGTGCCGGAGCAGTGCCTGTTCCTATTCTGGACATTGCTGCAGTTACCATGATTCAAATAGACATGCTCAAACAACTATGCGCAAACTATGATGTGCCTTATAACGAAAGCCAAGGCAAAAGTATAGTAACCGCCATTTCGGGTAGTGTACTGGCTCGTTTTGCGGCAAGCGCCATCAAGGGCATTCCTATTATTGGTTCTGCTATTGGTGGAGTATCTATGGTCATACTTTCGGGCGCTTCTACCTATGGCATTGGCAAGGTTTTCCTCAATTACTTTGAAATGGGGCAAGGCTTAGGTGATATTGATGTAGAAGAAGGCAAAAAGAAATACGAAGAGGAGTTTGAAAAAGGAAAAGAGTATGCCGTAACGCTTCATAAAGAGGGCAAGTCCAGCAACCAGGCAGAGGTATTTAAAAAGCTTGACAAGCTCAAAAAGCTCAAGGATGCAGGTGTGTTGACCGACGATGAGTTTAACAGTAAAAAAGAAGAACTACTAAGCAAGGTGAACTAAATAAGTAGTGGCAAGCCATTGGCAACCTGCCACCACTTTGTGAGATATGTAATATACAAGCCCCAATGCTGGGGCTTTTTTCATTGGTAACTGATTCATGAGCACTTACTCAAGTACTACCTGGGGGTTTCCTGCTTAAGTTTATAGCTGCGTAAAAAACCTGATATATCTACAAAAATTTAGTGCCCACTGGGTTAGCTCCTGCCTTTGCGTACTTGTTTGAGGCTCTCTAGGCACACCGTAAAAATAATGATGCTGCCCCCAATGATAGTACGCAAAGGCAACTTTTCACCAATGAGCAAAACCGCCCACACAATGCCATAAATGGGTTGAACTCCTGCAATAATGCTTTGGGTGCTGGCTTTGAAATAACGAATTTTGCTAATAAATACTGTATGCCCTACAGCGGTGGTAGCCACCCCTAACAATGCAATGTAGCCCATATTTTGCCAGCTATTTTGCCCATAGTTACCTACCAGAGCGGGCAAAAGTACCACCACCGAAACGATGAGTTGGTACAACATAACCACCGACCCCGACACGTTGCGCTCTTGCATGTAGTGCTTGCTCATGAGGTTGCGCAGAGCAAGCATAGCCGCTGCAATAACTCCTAATAAAACGCCTAGTGTAGTGTTGTTTTTTAGGCTAAACTCTGGAGTCATAATGACAATGCCCACTGCTATCAGTACTGCGCTTATCAGGTTAAACCAATCAAACTTTTGCTTAAAAAACAGTGGCTCAATCAAAGTAGTAATGATGGGATAAGTAAACAAAGATATAAAGGCAATGGCCACCGTAGACACCCCAATGGCATAAAAATAAAAAATCATGTGTAGCCCAAAAAAAGCCCCACTTATAAGCCAAAAACGGGTTTCTTTGGCTTTAGGCTTTTGCCAGAGTTTCTGAAAGTGAACATACCCTGCCAAGGCAAGCGCTGCAATGACACAACGCCAAAAAATAGTGTAGGCAGGAGTGGTAGTGACTAGTTTGCCCAATACCCCAGAAGTGCTCAAAAACACCAGCGCAATGTTAAGTTCTATTAAATGTTTGGTTTGTTTCATAAGGGGGATAAACAATAGATCATATTTGTGAATCAGTTTTTATCATTGCCTGTGTTTTCAACGCAAATGCTGAGTTCTACCTTCGGCTAAAAGTAACAAAATATCAGGATGAAAAATCGCCTATAAAACGAAAAGTTATTTTTGCTCACTCCTTAACAACCTTTTAACAAAATGAAATTTAGCAAAAATAAAGTCTAGTCTTTCATTTGTTCATTTTATAAGTAAATCAAGCATTAGTCAGTAGTTTACGCATCACAAAACATAATATTAATCCACTGATTTCCAATATGTTAACTCACTACTGTATCTAACGTAAAGAATATTGAATACCAGTAGTCAATTACGAACCATTCAAGTATCTGCTGTTAAAACCATCTGATATAAGTCAAATCCTTTTGCCCAATAGTCTTTGGTGACTTCCTGTAGCACAAAACCACACTTTTGGTAAAACTGATAAGCCAGCTGACTGGTACGCACTACTACAGTCGTTATCTCAGGTTTGGTTTTGATGTGATTGAGACGGTGTTGCACCAACTTTGCCCCCCACCCCTTTCCTTGAACTTCGGGGTGCAACATGTCCCACGAAATGCGAGCGGTTTTATCTGCTATCAAGTAGTTGATTCCCCCACAACCCAACAATCGATGATCTTGTTCGATCACAAAGTAATCTTCCAGTTCATTGGTTAGGTAATGGACGAAGTCGGCTTCTTCGGAAGGGTCAAAAAACGCAGGAGTATTGGCTTGTAACAGTTGTAGCACAGCAGTTTTATCGGCTTGGGTATAAGGTCTTATCATATCAGGTTAAGAGTTGTGATGGATATGTATTTAGAGCTGCTTCAGCAACAATTCCGCCATCAGGCTGCACCTAATGGTTTTAGGTATTTGGTACATCATAAGCAAAGTATAAGCATAAGAGTTGGTATGAGTAGGTATTTTTAGGTCAATGCCAACGCCATCTACATCTACTATCCCATTAGTTATCTTGGTTTTGCCCACTTCGTTATCCGCCTGGTACACCCGGTATTTGTTTAGTTTGTACTGCACCACCCAATAAGCAGGCAGGTGGTGGTTTGCTTTGAGCACTTGCATTGTATCACCCACAAAACGAAGCCGCCATTGAGAAAAAGGAGGAGCAATGGTTTTGGCCAAAATATCTAACCCTTTGACACTGGTTTCTATCAATGGCATATTTGCAGGGGTTCGGTAGATTTTAACAGGGCGTTCAACCAAGGCAATACTGTCTTTATTTTGCCACAGTTTTTTAGGGGTTTTAATCAATACTTGCCGCTCGTTCCAGGTAAACTTTACAATACGATTGCCTTTTTTATCTTTCACAATTATTTTTTGCCAGGAATGCGCCTTATATGCTGTTTCCCGCTGATCCGATGCTGAGTTACAGCCTGTCAGCAGTATACCACCCAGCATCAGCCAACCACCAAAAATTACTTGTAATGAATAATGGCACATGCCCATTTTTAAAACTCTTCTGGTTTTACCGAACCAAACACCAACCCTCCCAATACTTTCGGAAAGAAGTAAGTGGCTTTTGCCGGCATTGTATTTCCACTTTCGCACACATTTTTTATCTCTTCAAAAGTTACTTTGCGGGTAAGCACTGCCAATTGTTCGGTACCCTCTTGCACTTGCTTGATGCACTCATGGTAGTTTTGCGAAAAACTCAGGTACTCAAACTGGTTGCTCCAGGGAAAACCCATGATACGGTCGAAGATAAAATAATGCATTACCGACACATCCAGTTTTTTTACTGCCTCTGGTATCTCCAGGTCAAAGTCGTTGAACGCTGCATGTTTTAAAGATAAGATATAAGAACTATTCTTAAAAATAAGGACAAATTTCCAGAGATTGTCAGTAGGTGCGGCTGCTCCCAACGCTTGTTTGATGTCTTCTTTGAGGGTTACCTCAAAGTATTGTTCAAGTTTTTTCAACAATTGGGCTTCGCTCATTCCCTTTGGCAAACGGTGCACCAGGCGGTGGGTAGGCAATATGCCCAAGTCGCTCGATGCAGTATTGGTAAGCCACATCATATGATAATTGTACGGTTCGTTGCCTTGGTGATAGGGGTTGTTATTTTGAAGGGTATTTTTATAATTAAGCGAGCTTTCGTACCGATGATGTCCATCTGCCAGGAATACTTTTTTGGTACGAAAAATTTGCATAAACGTATTGACGACCTGTTGGTCTTGAATAATGCTTACCACATGGCGGGTTTGGTGGGCATCAGTAATGTCGTATATCGGGTGCTCGATACTTTCATCCAGGTAGTGTTCCAGAAGTTCTTCATCGTCGGTATACAAACCGTGGGTGGGTGTAGTATGCATATCGGTATGCTGTAGCAACCCTGTACGAAACTTTACTGCTGCGGGCACAGTCATTTCGTGAGGCAACACCACCTGATCTTCAAAATCGGAGGTTCTAATCAGGCAAACAAAACCCTTGCGACAAGACGGCTGTTGATCGCCTTTGCTCTGAAAATACTGATAATATACATAAATGCCAGGCAAGTTGTCCTGACGTATTACACCGTCTAACTTCCAGTTGCTTATTCTACGGCTAATGTTTTCAAAAGGAGGCGCGTCGCTGGGCGATGCAATGTGAAAGTTGTGGTAAGGCTCTTGATAAAGTGCCGCTTCTTGTTGTTGAAAAATGGTTTCGGATAGTGGGGCACTTAAACTGAGTAACTTTTCAGTTAAAAATTCATTGTAACGCCACGCCTTAAAAGGTAAAATTTCTGCCATACTTGATCTACACAAAGGTTCTTCTACAAGCAGCAAAAGTACAACTTTTTATCAGAAATTAATGATTGGTCAAAATAAAAAAATACCACACTCCATAGTAGCTATAAGGCTCATTTTCAGTGGGCTAAAACCGAACCTGGGCTTTGGGCAACCAGCGACGCACTTTTTCTACCTCTTGTTGGCTCAGAGGATTATGCTCCAACGAAAGGCTGGTCAGTTTGGTCAGTTTACGTATACTATCGGGCAACCGGGTAATTTGGTTGTAGCTCAAGGTTAAAAATTCCATCTGGTCAAGTTTGCCTATATCTTCGGGCAGCTGAGTTATTTTGTTATGGCTCACATCCAGCCAACGCATATTGGGCATTGCAAATACTTCGGGGGGAACCTGAGTAAGGCAATTATTTACGAGCGCTATGCGCTCCAGGCTCTTTAGTTGGGCAAAAGATGCCGGAAAACCTGCCAAACGATTACCATCAAGGTAAATACGCTTAAGGTTTTTCAAGTTACCCATTTTAGTGGGCAGTTGATCAATATTATTGAAAGGTAAAAATAAAAACTTAAGCTTGGGCAAATTACCCATTGCAGGGGGAACCGTATCGAGTTGTTGTCGGCTTAGATTGAGTTTTTCGGTATGGGCAAAAAGGCTGGTAAAATTATTGGATAGACACTCTATAATATATTTTTCGGTAAGCTCCTGATACAACACAGGGGGAATCCCATTGCCTCGCATTAGTTCAAACGCCAACGCCTGGTTTGCCTTATCGGTATTGTATAGCAAACGCTTGATTTTGCTTGTATACTCTTGTTCTTCCATTACTCATTACTAAATTTAGGTTTACCTCCTTACAATAGTCCATAGTATTTAGTCCATAGTCCGTAGCTGATCCGAGTAAATGTTCACCTTATTAAGCCCTGTAAATCAGCAGTTTATACTAAAGTTGTTTACCTACTTTATTTTTAAAAGGGGTTCAGTTTTAGGTCTACGCCGTGCAATTAAATAGCTTTTAAAGTAACTTCTCAATACGTGTTACTTAATTGTATATCAAGCACTTACAGTAGCGTATTTATTCTCTTTTTTAAGAACT
>NZ_CANLRP010000238.1 GCF_947493425.1 uncultured Microscilla sp.
AATTACGAACCGACCAAAGGGAGCTCTGCGTAAGCTAATTACGAATTGGCGCAAGCGTAGTTAATTACGAACCGACCAAAGGGAGCTCTGCGTAAGCTAATTACGAATGAGCGCAAGCGATTCTAAAAGCTCATCGTAGTTCAAGAAAAAGCTAAAGGCTAAAAGCCAATCGTAGCTCAAGAAAAGGCTAAAGGCTAAAAGCCCCCTACAAACAGCCAAACAAAAGCTAAAGGCTAAAGCTACTCGAAGAACAAAAAAGCTAAAGGCTAAAAGCCAATCGTAGCTCAAGAAAAGGCTAAAGGCTAAAAGCCCCCTACAAACAGCCAAACAAAAGCTAAAGGCTAAAGCTACTCGAAGAACAAAAAAGCTAAAGGCTAAAAGCCAATCAAAGTTCAAGAAAAGGCTAAAAGCTAATGGCTCAATACAAACAGTTAAACAAAAGCTAACGGCTCAACACAAACAATGACATTAGACGAATTAAGACAACTGTATCAACAAGCAGCTGACAGCAGTAGTGTTTGCGATAAGTTATATAAAATGTTGGACAATCAACAGACTGAAGACTACCCTGTGCTATTGGGCTACAAAGGCGCAGTACAAGCTATTAGGGCGAAGCACAGTTTTCTGCCACATATAAAACTCAGCCGATTTATGGATGGGGCAGCCATCATAGACCGTGCGATTGTAAAAGATAGTGAGAGCATTGAACTTCGTTTTTTACGATTTACAATACAGGTAAACAGCCCGGCTTTGTTAAATTATAAAAGGAACATATCGGAAGATAAGCAACTACTGACCAAAGGATTGCCTCTTATAGAAGATGACCCTGGCTTGGTCAAAGCAGTGGCTACTGCTTTGCAAGAGTCACAAGCTGCTACCGAAGAAGATAGGGCACTTGCCGAAAAGTATTTATAATAATGATAACCAAGGAATTGTATGCAAGAAGAACAAGTCATTTTAGTAGATGAGCAAGACAACGAGCTAGGTACTATGAACAAACTGGAAGCTCACCAAAAAGGATTGTTGCATCGGGCATTTTCTGTGTTTGTGTTCAACGACCAAAACGAACTAATGCTTCAGCAACGTGCCCAACATAAATACCATTCGGGGGGACTCTGGACTAATACCTGTTGTAGCCACCCACGACCCAACGAGGTGCTCGATACGGGGATACATCGCCGATTGATGGAGGAAATGGGCTTTGATTGTGATATTCATTATGCGTTTAAGTTTTTGTACAAAGCCGAACTTGACCGTGGGCTGACTGAGCACGAACTTGACCATGTATTTATAGGGCACTATGACGGTACCCCTAAATTAAACCCAGAAGAGGCCTGTGACTGGAAATATATGAGTATAGAAGCCATTGAACAAGAAATGCAGGAAGTGCCCGAAAGATATACCGAGTGGTTTAAGATTATCCTGAAACAACACCGAAACAAGTTTTTAACCATCAAAGCATAGGTGTATGGCGAGAGCAGTTGTGATAGGTGCAGGCATAGCCGGCATAGCCACCAGTGTACGCCTGGCTACTGCCGGGTACCAGGTAGAGGTATACGAAACCAACGATTATCCTGGAGGCAAACTTACCCAGTTTGAACAAGACGGCTTTAGGTTCGACGCAGGACCATCTTTGTTTACCATGCCTTTTTTGGTAGACGAATTGTTCGAAGAGGCAGGCAAAAATCCCACACATTACTTTAATTATGAGCAACTCCCCGTAGTTTGTAACTATTTTTATGAAGATGGCACCCGTCTTTCGGCGTATGCCCAACCCAACGCTTTTGCCCAAGAGGTAGAACAAAAGCTGGGCGTGCCTGCCAAAGTATTGGAAAAACATTTGCACAACAGTGCCGAAATATTTGAGCATACGCACCAGTTGTTTATGGAACAGTCGCTGCACCAGGCAAAAAACTTCCTGAACCTCGACGTGGTCAAGAGCATCGCCAATATGCATAAAATGCATATTTTTAGCACGATGCACGAGGTAAATCAGCGCAAACTCAAAAACCCCCACTTGGTACAACTGTTTGACCGTTATGCTACTTACAATGGCTCAAGTCCTTACAAAGCACCTGGTATACTCCATATTATACCCCACCTAGAGCATAACATGGGAGCTTATTTGCCGCAAGGCGGTATGCATAGCATTACCCAAAGCGTGTACAAGCTTGCCATAGAGCTAGGGGTACAGTTTAGGCTGGGCGCCAAAGTAGACAAAATCATAGTAGACAATAAGGTAGCTAAAGGCATTAGCGTAAGCGGCAAAGAAGTGTATGCCGATGTAGTAGTGAGCAACATGGATGTGGTGCCTACCTATAGGCATTTGCTCAAAAACGAACCTGCTCCCGAAAAAGCACTGAAACAGGAAAGGTCTAGCTCAGCCTTGATTTTTTACTGGGGAATGGGGGCTACTTTTCCCGAATTAGATGTACACAATATTCTGTTTGCCCAAGACTACAAGGTAGAGTTTGAACATTTATTTGACCTCAAAAAAATATACCCTGACCCTACAGTATATATCAACATTACATCGAAACGCGAAAAAAACGATGCACCTGCCAACGCCGAAAATTGGTTTGTGATGGTAAATGTGCCAGGCAATCAAGGACAAGATTGGGATCAATGGATTGCCGAAACCCGACAAAATGTGTTGGACAAAACCAGTCGGATATTGGGCAAAGACATTAGGGCGCTCATACAAACCGAGGCTATTTTAGACCCGCGCAGCATCGAGCAAAAAACATCTTCGTTTCAGGGGTCGTTGTATGGTTCAAGTTCTAACAATCGTTATGCGGCGTTTTTGCGGCACCCCAACTTTTCGCGTAAAATCAAGCATTTATATTTTTGTGGGGGCAGCGTACATCCGGGCGGAGGCATTCCGCTATGTTTGCTGTCTGCCAAAATAGTTTCAAACATTATCAAAGAAAAGCATGGAGCGTTGGTCACTACACAATAAAAAACAAAAGCAAGCCGCTTTTTTACTGGTAATAGTGCACCTGGCAGGGGCTATAGGGTTTCATTCGCCTTTTGCAGCATATTTTATTGCCCTTACCCCACTCAACCTGTTGTTGTCGGCTTTTGTACTGCTGAGCGCCCACCGCGACTATCAACCAAGTTTTTGGTGGTTTTGTGCGGTGTGCTTTGCTACTGGGCTCATTGTAGAACTCGTGGGGGTGCAAACCGGACTACTGTTTGGCAATTATAGTTATGGCGCTACTCTGGGTTTTAAGATTTGGGGCACCCCTGTTATCATTGGTGTCAACTGGCTTATTTTGGTGTATAGTTCAGGGGTAGTTACTCATCAGCTTAAGCTACCCATAGTCGTCAAAAGTGCATTGGCAGCCGCTATAATGGTAGGGCTTGATTATTTAATAGAACCCGTGGCCATGCGCTATGATTTTTGGGGCTGGCAAAACGACATTATTCCTTTGCAAAACTACGTGATGTGGTACATTGTTGCCTTTGCTTTGCTGATGCTTTTCCACCGATTAAAGTTTGATAAAAACAATCCACTGGCAGCGGTGTTATTGGCAGTACAATTTGCGTTCTTTGGGGCGTTGAATATTTTTTAAGCTTCAAGGCATAAGCTACAAGCCACAAGTCATAAAACCTGTACAAGCTTCTTGTCGCTTGCTACTAAAAGCTTGTACCTTAAAACATAAAACCATCAAAACATGATCATTAATATACTCATTGTAATTGCTACTTTTTTAGTGATGGAATTTGTTGCCTGGTTTGCGCACAAATACCTCATGCACGGGTTGTTGTGGGTATTACACAAAGACCACCACCAGAAAGAACCCGGCTTTTTTGAAAAAAATGATTCCTTCTTTCTCATCTTTGCCATTCCGAGTTGGCTCTGCATTATGTTTGGTATGATGAACGGCAACGACTTTCGGGTGTGGATTGGAGCCGGCATTGCTGTATACGGGCTGGCTTATTTTATTGTGCATGATATTTTTATCCATCAAAGGTTCAAACTTTTGCGCAAAGCCAACCACCCTTACTTTAAAGCCGTAAGGCGTGCCCACCGTGCCCACCACCGCCACCTCGATAAGGAAGAAGGCGAGTGTTTTGGTATGTTGTTGTTTCCGCTCAAATATTTGAAAGAGGCTAGACGAGAGAAGGCTTAATTAACTTAAGTTGCGAGGTATAAGCGACAAGCTTCAAGTGCCAGTTATATTCGCATCCTACTATACATTTTTCGGTTGTGGAGACACAACTCGAGGCGGACGCGCTGCTGGCAGTGTCTTCACTGCCAGCTTGAGCCAAAATGTATAGTAGGATGTTATATTCATAATATAAATAGCCGGAATTTAAGCTTTTACAGTTTATATACTGCAACTTGGGTTAATTAGGAGAAACTATCGACTAAAACGCACCCACAACCTAAAGCTAAAAAGGAACTAAAAAACAGCGAAAACTACTGACTTCCATCTACCAATTGTATAAACAGTTAAAAATCAACACACTATATGCTTGGTTAGTTGCTTGTAAAGCAGCCGCAAGCTAAAGGCTAATGGCTAAAAGCTTGAGGCTGTAGATGCTACCGACTACCAACTACTGACTATTATTATGCATTACTTATACTTGCTTATAAACCTGCTCTCTATTCTGGTGCCTTTTATCAAGAGCTTTGACCCCAGGGTAGATTTTTATAAAAAATGGAAGTACCTCTTTCCGGCAATAGCCATTGTAGGCACTTTTTTTATAGTATGGGACATTATCTTTACCCATTGGGGGGTGTGGGGCTTCAACGACCGCTACCTGTCGGGTATTCATATAGTTAACCTGCCTTTGGGCGAATGGCTATTTTTTGTGGTCATTCCTTATTGCTGTATTTTTGTGTACGAAGTGCTCAAGTATTATATACCTCAGGATATTTTGGGCAAGCACGCGCGCAGCATTACCATTGTCCTTATTGTAGGGCTGAGTCTGGTGGGTGTGTTTACGGCTTGGCGCTGGTACACCTCCCTTACCTTCTTGTTTACAGTCGCTTTTTTGCTTTATCATTTATTGGTGCTCAAGGTCGATTATTTGGGGCGCTTTTACCTGGCGATGATAGTGTGGCTCATTCCCTTTTTTATTGTCAATGGCATTCTTACTGGTTCGTTCATCGATGAGCAAGTGGTTTGGTATAACAACGCCGAAAACCTCTCTCTAAGAATGTTTACCATTCCGGTAGAAGACACTTTTTATGGCATGTTGCTCATTTTGATGAATACCACTATTTATGAACATTTAAAACAACGTGATGAAGGGTTTTAAGAGAATAAATTTAGTTTATACTGTACTTTAGTGTATGTTGCCCTACACTATTTTTGTCTTGGGTATGAATAAATCAATAAATATAAACTGGCGAGTACTATTAGTGGTAGGCTGGGTAATTATGATGGCGGGGTGTGCCCCAAAAACGTACACCTCGCTCGAAGAAGCAATGAAACATCCCGAAAAGGTAGAAAGCCTTACCCTGGCGTGGGAGCGTTTGCGTACGTTTCCTAAGGAAATACTCCAGATGAAAAACTTGCAAAGGTTGAACCTCAAAAACAATCAATTGCACAGCCTTCCGGCAGAAATAGCCACCTTACAAAAACTCGAACGAATCGATTTATCTAATAATAAATTCAAAACATTGCCCATTGGGGTAGACAAACTGCCCAAGTTGGAAAGGCTACAGCTCATGCGCAATCCTATTCCTAAAGAACTGCGCGCTGCCATTCTGAAAAAACTGCCTAACACCGCCATGAATTTCTAACACGTTACTTAGCAAGGGTCTCTTGTGAAATTTGTATGTTGCTAATAATCAGTAGATTAATGGGAGATTCTATATTTTTAACGCAGCCAGTAGATTTTTAATAAAATAGCGTTTTATACCTGGCAGGTTTTCTAGTGCAGTCTGTAGACTTTTAATAAAACAGCTTTTTACACCTGCCAGGTTTTGAAAACCTGGCAGGTGTGGGTAGACCTCTCTTTATTATAGGTTTGCAAATATTAAATTTCAACTGCCTATACTACAAAACCTGCCAGGTATAGGTAAGAAAGCCCTACTTTACCTGCCACCAGGGGTGATGCAAACTAAAAGCATGGGCTGCTTGGTGTGTTCCCGAAACATTCACCAAATTTTTTTGTTTTTTAAACACATCAAAAAATAAAGTGTTTTTTACCCGAAAGGGTTGGTTACCTCGCAAGGCTTGTCGGCTAACTAACCGTACAATCAAGGCTTTTTTATCTTCTGAGAAACGGGTATGGGTAATTTTTAAACGGTTAGGTTGGTTATTTTGTGCCAAGTAAAAACGTTGATTGATGTAGCGTTGCAAAGCTTTGGTGCCCTCACTGTCTACAGTATGAAATGTGGGCTTAAGCAAGCGATAGGTTTGACTGATGTGGTCAGTCAAGTCGTCTAAAAACAGGCGGGTTTCTATAACTACCCGTTGATTGTTACCAATAGTCATTTCGCTGACCGACACTTTGAGCGGATGCGTGAGCGTGGTGTTTAACCAACTACTCAGAGCAATAATGAATAAGAGTTTCATAGGATATAAAAATAAACCCCGTCAATACAACTTGACGGGGCAGGGGTTTAAACAATGACTTATTCTACTACTGCCTTCAAGTGGTATACTTTATCGGCATATACTTTTACCAGGTAATTGCCAGCAGGCAAACGATGCTTTGCCAGCCTTACCCTTTTTTGCTTAAGCTGAGCCATTTTTAGTACCAGTTTTCCATTGGCACTATCAAACAATTCTATTCTGCGAATAGTTGTGGGCGCCTCTATCACAGTAGCTGCAGTCATAGGGTTGGGATAAACATGCGCAGCGGCTGTTTTTTGTTCTTGAGGGCGGGTTTGTCGGGCATTGTTTTGACTAATGGTAAAATTGACCCGGCTGGCAATTTCTTTGTAACCATTGTTTTCAAAAAATGCGGCAAAATACTCTCCTTCGTTCGATAACTTAAAATCAAGCACCCCATCTTTGCCACTTACATACTGCCACTGGGTAGAGTACTGGGTGCCCGGAGTATCTCCTTTTTTGTAAATACCTACCCAGTCTTTGGCATTACCAGGGCCATTGGCATAAGTAACCACTATGTTTTCGTCGGGAGCATACGCCGCCTTGTTCAGGCTGATAGAAGTCACCGGGTCGCTTGGTTTAGAGGCGCTTACCTCAAAATACACCCGGTTCGACACCTCAGTGTAGCTGTCATCGGTAAACATGACTATAAAATACCTGCCTGCCTGGATGGGCAATTGATTAGGCGCCCCTTCGTTTCCTTCGGTGCCGTCAATAGTGGTAGTACCCTGAGTAGCGCCATCAAAATACTTATAAGTAAACAACTCCTCTCTGCCCGGAACATCGCCATCGCGGTAAATGCCCAACCAGTCTTTTTCTATGCCTGGAGTATTGGCAAAAGTAATATTGATAGGCTCTTTGAGCGCATACTTGGTTTTGTCTAAACTAATAGAAGTGATTTGAGTGCCCACCTGAAACTTTACCCGGTTGCCTATCTCGGTGTAGTCATTATTGAGGTGGTATGTAGCATAATAATAACCTTTAGGCAAATTGGTAAATTTAAGCGTATTGGCATTGCCACTTACCCGCTGCCACTGAGTGTAGGCATCTTTGGCAGGGTCTACGCCTACCTTGTATATGCCTATCCAGTCTTGGCTGTTGGCTGGTGCCGAGGCATACGCAATGGCCACTTCTTCGCCTTGGGCATATTGGGTTTTTGCCGATGATAAAGCAGGGATGGCTCCTACCCAAAAATAGACCCGGCTGGCCATCTCTTTGTAACCATTGTTTTCAAAAAATGCCACAAAATACTCACCACTTTCGGCAAGGCTAAAATTTAATAGACCTGTCCCGTTGCTGTTTACATAAGACCATTTGGTAGAACCAACCAAGCCTGGTACCTGTCCTTTTTTATAAATACCTACCCAGTCTTTGGCGTTGCCAGGGCCATTGCCATAGCTTACCTCTAGGTTTTCGTTGATATTAAAGCTTGTTTTGTTCAGCGCCAACGTGGGCGCAGCATCTACACTGCCACTTACCTCAAACTGCACCGCGTCTGACCAAGCGCTCCAGCGCAAGCTTTTGTCACGGTGGCGTACCCTTACATAATATTTACCATTGCTCAATTGGTTCGAGCGAATGTTGAGGTTAAAAATACCTGCCCCCAAACCTATGTCCTGGGTTTCGTCGCGTAGCCCATCTTTGCGCCCATAATAATTTTCAAAATGACGAAACTCATCTATGCGAAGGCTGGAAAAACTACTACTTGCCGATACCTGAAACTGGGTAGAGTTGTACGCCTCACCCGATGCACTGGCATAAGCACTGCTTTTAAACTCATAAGGCAAACTTACCGCACCCGATGGGGTATTGGCAATGCTGGGCTTGTTAGGAGCCACCCCATTTCTTTGTAAGTGAAACTCGTCAAGCAATACGTTGTCTTTGGTTTTGTCAAGGCTCCCTATAGTATAAGACTGCACCTTCATTTTTCTGGTAACGTTGTCGATCTCTATGATCTGGTAAGCAAAGTTAGACCAGGAACCTTGGGTTTCGGCGTGGTCGGTTTCGTTGCCCGAATCGCCCCAATACTGTGGCCAGGCAGTTCCTCCAGATATAATGTGGTACCCAGGGTGGTCTTTGAACTGCCCCCTGGCGTAAAGGTGGTGGTGCCCGGCAATGTGCAACACAAATTTATCGGTTGTTTTAAGCGCAGGTAACACTTCTCTGGCGTACCAGGGCGAGTAGTCGTTGGAGTATTGTTCTGCCTGATAAGGACGGTGGGCAATGGTAAAAATCCAATCTACATTGGTGTCGTTTTTAGCCGCATTGATCACCGATTTTGCCCAATTGAGTTGGGTATTGCCCTTGAGTTCACTGTCGAGCACTACAAACAATACATTCGCCATTTGGTAGGCATAATAACGCTCGGTGCCTGAGTTGATGCCCTGGTAGCTAAAATTATCGTTGAGGATAAAATGCTCATAATAAGCATTGAGCCCCATCGATCCATACAACTCGTGGTTGCCTACTGCTGTAATAAGGGGTAAGTTAGGTGTAATGTAACTTTGCTTGGCAAAATGAATTTTTTCGTAATGATTGAGGGTACCTACATCTACCTGGTCGCCATCATTGATAATCAGGTTGATATGGTTGGCAATGGGAGTTCCATACAGTGCTTCAGCTTTCTTTTTGGCAGCTTGCACCAACTCGTTGAACTTATAATAGGGTCTGCCCTGATAGTTGATCAACTGGTGGTCGCCAAGGGCTATAAAACGCAACTTGCCATTGTTGTTGCCATAGGCAGGGGGAGTTTTAAAGTAATGCACCGCCGACCGATCGCTAGAGCCGCTTTTTACCTGATAATAATAGCCAGTATTGGGCAAAAGTCCGGTAAGTTTTACATTGTGCCAGTGGTAAGGGCTTCTATATGTAATGTCTTTAGGCTTTAGGTTTACCGTAGTACCCGCTACTGTAGTATTGAGCGTTGCTGCCGATGTACCATAGCTTACCGTAGGGTTGGTACCATTGTCGGTTTTCCAGCTTATCCATACCGAAGTAGGCTTAGCTGCTTGCAAATAGGGTTTTACCTGTTGGGCAACTGCCCCAGCACAAGCAAACAGTGCCAATAGCCATGCTACTGACAAGTGTTGTAATCTTGTTTTCATGAAGTACTTTGTTATAGTTTAGTGTATGTATTTGACGAGGACATTGAAAGGGGCGCAAGGTAGAGTTATAAGGTTAACCAGTGATTACTGATTAATTAAATAAAGGGCAAGTAAGTGGGTAAAATCAAACCATCAGGTTAAGTTATTGGGTGCTTTTCTGTTCTTTGTAGAGCTTTTAGCCTTTTTGTTCTTCGAGTAGCTGTTAGCTTTTCTGTTCTCTGTGGAGCCTTTAGCTTTTCTGTTCTTCGTGTAGCTTTAGCCTTTAGCCTTTTTGTTCTCTGTGGAGGTTTAGCCTTTAGCCTTTTTGTTCTTCGTATAGCTTTAGCCGTTAGCTTTTAGCCTTTCTGTTCTTCGTGGAGATGAGCCTTTAGCCTTTTTGTTCTTCGCGGGGGTTTAGCCATTAGCTGTTAGCCTTTCTGTTCTTCGAATAGTTTTAGCCGTTAGCTGTTAGCCTTTCTGTGCTTCGTAGAGCCGTTAGCCTTTCTGTGCTTCGAATAGTTTTTCTCTTTTTCGCAAATATGATAATCACCATCGAGCAAAGGCTAAAAGCCCCCTACAAACAGCCAAACAAAAGCCAAAGGCTAAACCCTATCGTAGCTCAAGAAAAAGCTAAAGGCTAAAAACCCAGCGTAGCTCAAGCAAAGGCTAAAAGCCCCCTACAAACA
>NZ_CANLRP010000239.1 GCF_947493425.1 uncultured Microscilla sp.
TAGATACCGATGTATATCGGTGCTCACCGAAGGTAATCAGTAGTCAACTTTGGCTAAAATCACTGCGGAGTATTGATTTAACATAAGCACATAAAATTTTGTTGTGACAACTTACCAACAAAAAAAATGTTTAATCAGGGGGCACCCTTCTCCCCAAAACCCTCCCTAACAACGTGTTTTGCCCTACCAACTCCATTGATATACCTGCCAACTGTTTTAGGCGTTTAGCCCAATGCATTGGTCTAATATACAGCAAGCTAGTATTCGACTAAACTTACAAATAGTTACCTTTGAGTCAAGGTTTCCAAACCTGTATAACCATCCATATAAAAGTTATACTAAGATGAAAGTGATTTTAGGATTGATTAATGTTGGTATTCAGGCAATTGGTCAAAATCCATCCTCAAAACCATTTTTGTTTAAGTATAAAAATTACTTAAAATTACCTGCACCACAGCAATTGAGTAAATTATCTGTTAAATTAAAAAAAGTAAAGACAGGCTTGTGGTGCATACATCTGGTAGTAAGTCGTCTCTATGCAACCATAAAACCTCTATTTTAACAAAATAACTCATGCAAAAACTTTCTTACTTTATTTGTCTATTGGCATGGAGCATTACCTCTTTTGCCACCGATCTGACCGAAAACTTTATAAAAGGTACGCCCAAAATAAGTTCTATGAGTCAGCTGGCCTTTGGGCCTCAGGGTATACTATTTATTGGCGACTCAAAATCGGCTACTTTGTTTGCCATTGCCTTAGATGATAAAACTGCACCAGCCAAAAAAACAGTACTAAAGATTGCCGACCTGGAAGGTAAAATAGCCGCTATGTTGGGGGCTAAAAAAAGCGATGTGATGGTACATGATGTAGCCGTAAACCCTTTGTCAAAAAACATTTACCTGGCAGTATCAAGGGGGAGAGCCAAGGGAGATTCTTATTGGAAGTTGCCCAATGACCTGGATGATGCCACGATCTTGATTAGAATAAAAAACGGGAAAGAATTTGAAGAAGTGTCGTTGAACAACATTAAGTATTCTCAGGTGACCATTCCTAACCCTATTGACAAAAAGAAAAAAAACTGGAGAGGTAAGTTTCGCCCCGATGTAATCACTGATATTGCCTACGCCAACGGGCAGGTATATGTATCGGGCTTGTCAAACGAAGAGTTTGCTTCTACTTTCCGCAAAATCCCCTTTCCTTTTAGCAATCGGGTAAACAGTAGTAGTATAGAAATTTACCACGCAGCCCATGGGCAGTATGAAACCAAGTCGCCCATTAGAACTTTTTTGCCTTATAACCTCAACGGTAAGCCTCATATCTTGGCGGCATACCTTTGTACGCCGCTGGTTACCATTCCGGAAGACCAACTGAAAAATGGACAACATGTAAAAGGGCGTACCATAGCCGAATTGGGCATGGGCAATATGCCGCTTGATATGGTGGTGTACAAAAAAGAAGGCAAAGACTATATATTGATGGCAAATACCACTCGTAATGCTATGAAGTTTTCTATAGAAGACATAGCCAACACCAAGGTAAACCTTACTACCAAAACCAAGGTGCCTTTTGCCTCAGAGGGAGTAAAGTATATATCATTCCCCCGTTTGTTGCAGCAGCTGGCCAATTATGACGATAAAAACCTGTTGGTAGTGATGCGTATGCCCAATGGTTCGCTTGTCATGGGGCTTCAGCCTATCAAGTGGTTGTAAGACTGTCGATGGTTCAATGCTGTTTCCTTAACAAAGCCTTTAGCTTTAGCCTAGCTCAGATGGCTCACGCGTCTGTTTTTTTTAATGCACAAAGCTTAAGGAAACAGCATTGGTCGATTGTCGATAGTACTGGTGCCTTGGCTGTCTAAGGAATGGTGTAAAAATAAATTTCTATAGTAACGCTAAAATATTTTGTTGCTAGACGAGGCTAAAAATCGGCTAATAGCAGCGCTATTCGGCTATTTTTTAACAAAGTATAGCCTCAAAAGATGAGGTTAAGAATGTAAATTTATTTTGGTACCATTCCTAAGTTTTCGTTACAGATTTTTTATTTATCATCTTTATCCTTTGGCATACAAATGCAGTAAATCAGTGCCTAACACTTATGTCCAGTTGGGCACCTTCAAATCTCTTAGTTTTTTAGGAATACGTACCTTGAGTTTTATCTTTTGTTTTTTGAGCGGGTACAAGTCGTCAAAAGGTGTATCGGTCGTTGGATCCTTCAGTTTTTGCTCTTCTGGGGTAACCGCCTTGTTGATATACATACCATTTTTAAGCTGACGCAAAGTAACGATTTTCTTGTTGTTTTTTTTCTCCAATGCATCCAACCCTTTCTGGAAACTGCCATTTATGTAGCTCAGGGCGTAGTGCTCGGTGGCTCCTATCACTTTGTCTCCTTCGTCAAATTGGCCGTTTTTGTTGTGATCGGCAAAAGCTACCAAAAAACCAATAGACATTCTAAAGCGTTGCGTCACCAGACAGCTTCTTGTAAGTGGGGGTTCGGTAATTGTAAAACTATACTTGCCGTTTTTTTTCACCTTTCCTACATTTGCCGACATATTCCAGGTTCTTTGCTCCCCCTTTTCCTTTAGGTTCAAGTCGTCGTGGTGCCATAGCACCCCTACCAACAAATGTTCATAACCCTTTAGCCCTGTTTCATCTACAATTTTACCTTTCAGGTGTACTCGAAATTTTTGCTTAAGTAGTTGTGCATTGCTATGATGGTATACGCTCCCAAAACACAAGGCAAGCAATAGCAAAAAACGTGTTTTCATCATCTTATGTAAGTTTATAAGTTAGTGAATGATTAGATATAGACGAATAGTTACATTCGTTTTTTCAAAAATTTCAACGCCTTTTTATAAGCATCTTTTGCCGCCTTTTTTTCATAGCGGGGGCTGCTTGGATTGGCAAAAGCGTGGGCTGCATCATATTGATAAATACGGACACTCTTGTCAATGCTTTTCATCTGGGTTTCAAAAGTCTTCACTATTTTTGGGGTAATCCAACGGTCTTTTTTGGCAAAAATGCCCAACACATCTGTTTTGAGTAGTTTCAAACGTTCTACATTTTTTTCGGGCATACCGTAGTACATTACACAAGCTGCTGCCTGTTTACCTGCCAAAATAGACGCCTGCAACGACCAACCTCCACCAAAACACCAGCCAATAGTGCCTATCTTTGCCTTATTGTCAGTAGCCTTGTTAGCCATTGCCAAAGCCCCTTTAATAATTGCCTCAGCACGGGCTGTTTGTGTGTTACGCATATACTTCCCTGCATCTTTGCGGGTAGTAGCTACTTTGCCATCATACAGGTCTAGCGCTACTACATTTACCCCTTGTTTTTTTAGGTCTTTAAACAGTTGATCTGCTTCTTTTTTTACATTTTTGTTGAGTCCCCACCATTCGTGTATCACCAACAAGTAATGAGGGCTTTTGCCGGATGCCCTATTTACATACGCTTTAGATTTTTTGCCATCGGTAGTGGCAAACTCTACCATTTTGCCCTTGGGCGGGTAGGTGTTAAGGTCGGTAGGCATCTCATGGCTTGCCACAAATGCTTGGTCGTGGGTGAGATCGGCAAACTCTTCAATGGCGGTATAAGCAGCGTCACTTTGGTTAGAATGACAGCAAGCAAGCTTGTTTGCGGGTGCCTTTGCCGGGCGAATGCTGACCAGGGTAAATGCAGTAACCACAGCAAGCAGAATAGTGCCAAAAAAAACTTTGATTAGTTTGGAATAGTGTTGCATTGGATTAAAATTAAATTTTATTTTTAGAATTCCACAATATAGTCATTTTGCATTGTATGATTGCCACGCTGGAAGTTATCCAACGAAAAAGGCGCCACCCTGTGTATGGTACGCCTCTCTATTGATTAGAAAACGGGCTGTTCTACTTGCTCAATATTGAAGAACAGTAAATAAGTAAGCATCAAATGCCTATGCAATTTGTTGGTGGCACCCTTACACCATTGTTTCCTAAAAAGGTCTTCTGCGTTCGCGTTTTTTCTTAGGAATAGCCCCCTTGAAATTTTTAAATTTATAGCTAAAAGTTGCCATTACATATTGTTGTAATACATTGGTTTGGGTGCTCTGAATAGACGCATCACTTACTACACGTTGCAAACTGTTGTTTTGCCCCAACACATCAAACACTGTAATCCTTATTTCTCCCTGTCGTTTCTTAAATAGTTTTTTACCTATGCTCATAGACCACAGCCAAAAATCCTGGTTGAAACCATCTGCCAAACCATTGTAAAACTGGTGGTTGATGTCGGAGTGAAACACCCAACCTTTCAGAAAAATAAGGTTAAGCCTGAGAGCGGTATTTTGGTTAAAAAATGCATTATTTGCTGCAGTGTTGAGGCTATTGATTACCCAATTGTACGACGATCGAGAGCTCAAGGTAAAATCTACATTTTGGCTAATATTACTGCTCAAAGTCAGGTTTAGCCCACCTGTATAATTGTTTGATAAATTGTTTTGCTCGTTTACCAAGCCTGGCGTACGGGTAAGCATAGCATTGGGCGAAATACTCAAATTACTTTTGATAAAATTGAGCGGAAAACCATACGTAACAAAAGTACGCAAGCGGTAGTAGCCATCCAGGTTTACCGACTGAGTAAGCTGAGAGCCTCTTTGTACCAAGTAATCGTTCACCATAGTATCTTGCTGGGCTATCAGCGTGTTTTGCCCTATGTAATTGTTGGTATATTCGGCACTCACCAAAGCAAAGAAAATACTGCCTTTGTTGGCATTGGTAGACCTAAAGCGAGCAAACAAACGATGGGTCAGGGCTTGTTTTAGCTCAGGGTTACCTGTTTCCAGTTGCACCGGATTGCTATTGTCTATGACATTTTGTAGCTGCTCTACAGTAGGCGTAGTGGTATTGGTTCGATAAAACACCCGCAGGTTTTTACTTTTACTAAAGCGATAGCTATACATCGCCATGGGCAATATGTTGACAAAGTTGCGTTGAACCTGAAACTCGCCTGGCAATATTTGTTTGCTGGTAAGTTCAGCATTTTGGTAAGTCAGCCGTACCATCATGCGCTGTCGTTTGGGGCGAGTCATAAAACCAAGGGTGGCTTTATGCGCAAAATAGTTGTTTTCATTGGTGTTTGATAGAGGCACATTCAGGCTATTGTATTGTTGGTTGGTTTCTACAAAATCAAAAGTCTTTTTATCAGATGTACCCGTTTGCGACTCTATGCCATAAGTAAACATCGCCATGCTCCTAAAAGCCACAGGTTCGGTATAAGTCACATTTGCCGACAATGTACTATTATTGACCAACAGGTCGGAAAATTGGTTAAGATTGTCGGTTTCAGTATCGTTGTCATCAAAATAATTATTGAGCGAATTTAAGTAACTTTCACCCTGGTTTTGGTTATAGGTATTATTTACTCGCACCGATAAAGTACGCCTTCTGGTGGCAAACCTATGGCGAATGAGTAAAAAGTTAGTGAGGCTTATCCCAGTAAGGTCAGAATTAAAATTAGTGTTAAAGTTATTTAGTTCGGTACTATTGAGGGTGGTTTGTCCAAGCTCTGCACTACTGCCGTTATTTTGCTGCATGCTCAGGCGGGGCGACCATACTATGGAGGTATAACGGTTCAATTTATAACGCAAACGCATATTGAGCCTGTGGTTGGTGTTTATACTATTGGCAATGCTATTTTCATTGTATACCTGCCCCTGAGTATTGCCCAACAAATACTCTTCACTGGTCAATTGTTGCGAAAGATTGTCGGTGCGATTAAAAAAGTAGTTAGCCGATACATCCAGTTGATCATTCAGCAACTTGTCTGCATAGTTTACCCCAAAAGCATGGGTTTGGGCAACTCCATCTTGCTCATTTACCAAAAAATCGTTGACACTGGTTCCGCCTCGTCTGCCTCCCCTCCTTCGTCCGCGTCGTCCACTTCCTGCGCTTGCCACCCCTACCAGATCTTCGGTCGCAAAATTTTGTTGGTTAATATTGTTAGACTGACCAATGAGGGTAAGACGGGTATCGTCATGAAACACATTAGCATTTATTCCGGCTTCGTAGCGTCCGTTTTGATTGTTATCTTGTCCTCCCCCCGCATACAACCTCCCAAAAGTACCCACTCGCATATTTACCTTGGTCACAAAGTTGATTGTTTTGGTAGTATTGCCATCGTCAAAACCCGTAAACCTCGATTGTTCACTTTGTTGGTCAAATACCTGAATCTTTGAAATGATTTCGGCAGGTAAGTTTTGCATAGCTGCTTTGGGATCGTTGCCAAAAAACGGCTTGCCATCTACCAATACCTGCTTTACTTCTTCTCCGGCTACCTTTATTTGTCCATTTTCTACGCTTACTCCAGGTAATTTGCTCACCAAATCCTGGGCGTTGGCGTCAGGGTTGGTTTTGTAAGCCAAAGAGTTAAACGACGCCGTGTCTCCTTTGATCTCTACAGGAGGTGTTTTACCCACTACTTGTATTTCTTTGAGTTTTTCTGAAGAAACTACCAACAATAAGGTGCCTAAATTTATGTCAGAACTTTTTATTTCTATAGCTTTTTGCAAGGTTTGGTAGCCAATAAAAGAAATGCGCAAGATATATTTACCTGAGGGTATATTTTGAATGATGAAATTACCTTCATTATCAGTAATCGACCCACGCCCTGTGGCAATATTTGGGCGGGTGAGTATTACAGTAGCACCAGGCAACCCCTCAGGTTTTCCTTTTTCTTGTACTTTGCCTTGTATGCGGTGCCTTGGCGACTGTGCCCAGCCTTGGCACACCAACATTGATAAAAATAAAAGGGTCATCAGTTTTTTCATGGTCATCTGCTATATAATTTAAAATTGTCAGTAAGGAATGGTACCAAAATAAATACGCATTCTTAACCTCATCTTTTGAGGCTATACTTTGTTAAAAAATAGCCGAATAGCGATGCTATTAGCCGACCATCCCTCAAGCTCGCTCAACATCCACTGGATATTGCCGTGCCTCGTCTAGCAACAAAATATTTTAGCGTTACTATAGAAATTTATTTTTACACCATTCCTAAGCCTTATTCATTGGGTTTTAGACAAAGCTATACTGGCTTTTATTCCCAAGAATGGGATAAGCTTGTTAAGAAAGTGTTAAAAAAAAGATTGAAAAAAACCAAGGGTACTTGAGGGCTTTTGCATATTTGCCTTATTTTTGCTCAATTCAAAATTGACCTAATTTTATCAAAAAAAATCCCCCTACCCTATTCACCAATGCAATGAAACAAATCAACGATTATATCAACCAGTTGGTAGAACTCACCATAGGTTACGCCCCCAAAATATTGTTGGCTACGCTAGTATTAATAATTGGACTTTGGCTAATAAGACAAGTAAGAACTGTGACCAGCCGAACCTTTGGCAGGTCAAGCACCATCAATCAAGAAGTAAAAACTTTTTTAGACTCGTTGGTGGGGTTTGGGCTCAAAATCTTATTACTTACCAGTGCTGCTGGCATTGTGGGTATAGAAACTACTTCTCTGGTAGGCATCATCGCGGCCATGGGCTTTGCCGTAGGGCTTTCGTTGCAAGGCAACCTCAGCAATTTTGCTTCAGGCATACTCATTATGGTTTTTCGCCCCTTTAAAGTGGGTGATGAAGTAAAAATAAAGGATTATAGAGCCTATGTTACCGAAATACAGATATTTCATACCATTCTTCGCAAATTTGATCAAACCCAAGTCACCATTCCTAACAATATGCTCATGACCAGCCCCATTCATAACCTGTCGGCAAACAAAATAAGAAGCATCGAGTTTGAAATACGCTTGCCGTTTCACGAAAACTTAGGCAAAGCCATAAACATTGTCAAAGAAACCGCCTATGATATTCCAGAGGTGATCAAAGAAGACGAACCTTTTGTTTGGGTCAACAACTTTGGCACACACACAGTGCTGGTCAAGGTGTTTTTGAAGGTCCCCCAGGAACATTTCTGGGCAACTGACTTTAAGGTAAGAAAAGCCATCATGGAGGCATTTGCTCATCACAAAATCCAAGTATCTTACCCCGAAGGTGTATCGTATGGCGAGTTTGGCAGCGATAAAAATGTGTACCCCAACAAAATGGGCTTTAAAGAATGAATGAATGGTTTGATAACTACTGTTGCATGAATAATTTTATTGTTTGATGTTCCCCAAAGCAGTTTTGTAGAAGCATACCCGTTCCCCGTTTTTTTGTCACCTGCTTCTTTGCACTTTTTTTTCAAAAAATAAGAGTACAAAACTTCAGCAAATACCTTTGGATATGTACAAGCATAACCCGAAGTTTGCGGGATTTCGCCAAAAATAAATTACTAACTTATTATTAATATTTATCAGCCACATGGAACTTCTAAAGTTTATCCCATTGTACTCTTTACTATTTGTTGGATTATACCAACTGTTAAGCTTATTCAAAGGTCATCAGTTTCTAAACAGCAAAACAAAACGTGCTGACGTACTTAGTTTAATTTATTATTGTATTTCTCCCCCTTTTGCCGTTATACTCTTCACAACTTCGCCTAAATTGTGGCAATACACCTTGGCAAACACCCTGCATAAACACTTATTTTTGGTAGCAGTTGGGTTTTACATATATTCTAGTTATCTGGAACTTACTACCCGCAAAAAATACGACAAAAGCCTTCTTATTCATCATGTAGTAGTAAGTGTTGGTATGACTCTGCTGATAGCACAAGGTGAGTACCTGGCTATGTTGACCAGTTTTATTATTTTACCATTTACCAGCATATTTTATCACTTGATTCGCCTGCTCAAGGCCTCGGAGGGTGACTATAGCCAGTTTATTCAAAAAATTAACAACTGGCAATTACCTATATTTATTGTAATAAGAGTAGCTTTCCATATTACAGTTACTCTACTATTTGTTTACTATGAGCTGAAAGCGCCATTGTTAAGCACAGGAGTTTTTATTTATAGTTTTGCTACACTGGCAGCAGCATTCTGGCTGAACCTATTCTGGCTCAAAAAACTTGTGCGTATTTGTAAAAAGGGGAAGCAACAATTGAATGCGTCGAACCCTCAACGCCCAGCAAAAGCTGCCATGCATTAGTCTTTAACCTCAATTAAAATTTAAGAATGATTTTGCGATGCCTCGTGAAATCATTTTTTTTGCCTTGCAAATAGTCTATCTTTAATCAACGCGGTCTTACTTTTATATGCCATGAACAAAATTGCTATTCTTCTTTTTGTCATAATTGCTGGAGGTGTTTTTTACTACTTTTATCACCAAGGTGCTATTCCTACTACCCTGGTGAGTGTAAGCAAATTGCCAAAAAAACGCCCTGAAAACCTGGTAATAGAAGTAAGCAAACAAGGGGGAATGTTGCCTGTTTCGAAGAGCATTTATATTTCTCAAGATAGTTCTTACCAAAAACACAGAGCATACCAAACAGAAAACAAAACCTACTTTACACTCAACGCCTCCGAGCTTGACCAAATATATGCTACTTTTGTCAACAATAAATTTGACAAGTTAAAAACACACAACATACGCACGCACGACCGGGGCGGAGTGTCTATATTTCTACGCATCAATCGTACAACTTACAAAATTCACGATTCGGGAAGTACTTATATCCACAAAGGCTCTAAAGCCGCTTTTAGCAATATACTAAGCTCTATTAAGTCGCTGGTAAACAAAAAGTTAACACCGCTTAAACAAGATTTCGAGGTAAAAATAGACAGTAACATAACCCAATTGAGTAAATCGGGTTATTTGGGTAGCCATACTGCCGGCATCAGCCACGGCTTTCAAAAAAACCAACCCATCCCAGGTTCACTATCTTTTCGGCTACTGCCCGGCAAACACCTGTTACGCATCAATTTTACTACCAAGGCAGCTTTACCTAATGGTAAAAACTACTTGGCGGGAGATCTTACATTTACAGTGACCTCTGATACTAAAGGAGTAATGGTAAAAATGCCTGCACCCAAAGACTCTCTGAATAATAGACAAAAGCTCGGCTTGTCGGTATACCAATGATCTTCTGGTCAGCCGCAAATTTTAAACTCCCTGGCTGTTAATCACGCTCATACTAAGGAATGGTGAGAAATTAAATTACCATTCTTGAGGTAGAGGTTTTGTTTTGAGACGAGGCTATTTTTTGCG
>NZ_CANLRP010000240.1 GCF_947493425.1 uncultured Microscilla sp.
CTACAAAGGTCACCTCAAAAAACAGAAAATTCAAGCCAGAGGCTTTGCATAAATACAACAAACCAAAAATAAAGAAGAAAAATAACCAGAACGAAGGTTGACACACGATAGGGCGACCACAAGGGTAGCCCCTACAAAGGTCACCTCAAAAAACAGAAAATTCAAGCCAGAGGCTTTGCATAAATACAACAAACCAAAAATAAAGAAGGAAAATAACCAAAACGAAGATTGACACACGACAGGGCGACCAAACAGGTAATCTGAACAAATAGAAAAGTCAAGCCAGAGGCTTTGCATCCATAAAATAAACCCTGCTATCAAAGCACTTTATTTATACAAATCATCTTCTTTCCAATAAATAGGGTTTTCTATGATATACTCAGTGATTTTTTGATAAGCCTGGTCATTGCGAATGATGTGTTCCCAATAGTTTCGTTGCCACACTTTTTTATCAAATGGCTGCCAACCTAACTCTTTCACCCCACGAATATAATTAACAGTCACAATGGATTTGAAACCAGCTATTATGTTGCCCAAGGTGGGCGGTTTTTCATTTTTACTATCTATTTGTTCAGTGCTACACATCTCAACGACGGCATGAAAGTGATTCGGCATCACCACATAAGCATGCAAGCGAATTTCTGGAAAACGTGTGGTCAAAGCTTTCCATTCTTCTTCTACCATTTTGCCAGCAGCATTTGGCACTAGCTCACTGTTTACTACTTCACCAAACAACTTCAATCTATTTTGACAACAAAGCGTAATATAGTAAAGCGACTCTTGGGTATAATCATAGCCAGGCAAACGAATAGAACGCCTTTCATAAAATTTCTTACTATTATTTTCCATTCAAAATCAAGCTTTATTGACAATTCGCACGTTTTTACGTAAAACGGTGCTATAAAAGTTATACTTACCCAAAAGTATTCAAGTTGTTTTTTGTCACAAGAAAATGAACACTGTTACAAACGCTGCAACAAAAGTAAATTTCCTGCATTGAGTTATCTCATTCTGTAAATGCCTTGATTACCCACTGCCCGACTTTATTGCCTACTTCCAACCCCACTTCATTATCGGTACGAAAATGCACTCCTCCTTCAAAGCGGGATTCTGAGCATTCTTTTGCAAGTCCATCAAAGAACGATTTATCTTTGGGAAACAGGAATGACAACGCTTTGGCGATAGAGCCAGCAACGGTTGTATGTCCGGCAGGATAACCAGGGAAGTTGGGGGTGTCGATCAAAATAGGTTTGAAAGAAGAGTCGTACTGAAACGGTCGGATTCCCCAATAATGATATTTCCCATCCCAAGCGGCAATGATAGCATCGTAGCGTGCTGTATGAAAAATCGCATTCGCAAAAGCAGCTTCAAAGGGATTCAGGTTGTATTCCAGCATCTTTCGTTCGATCAGTCGATCCCAGACCGGCTCGCTTTTCCACTTCCAAGCGATTTCACTGCTTTGATGTTTTGCATTAAATTTCCGAAGCTCTTCCATGTCAGCAGACCAGTCTGTGGGAGGAGGCTTAGGTCTGAACTGATTGGGTTGAGCAAGGGTAAGGGGCTTCCATTGCCTTTTCACAGGGTCCCAAGGACTGGGATTCCCTGACCAAAGACTATCTGATTTTGGTACCCTCCCTTTCCAGCGACGGTCTGTGCGATCACCCTTGGCATATTCAATGTATTTCCTGGCTATTTTTCGTCCAATTTCCAGTCCCTTCTCAATGTCAGAGGGAAATTGCAGACCACTAGCAAGACGAGCAGATTTAAAGGCAGCGAGTTGACTATCAAGCAATTCTTTTTGTGCTGGAAAGTAATATCCTATGACCCGGTGGGCGGCTCCCGCCACGGCACTCCATTCGCAAATAAAAGCGGAGTAGTCAGGTTTGAATCCAAGCCTTTTGATCTTTGAGTCATACTGATAGGCCGCTTTCTGGAAATGAGCCTTTTTATGCTTCCAAACTTCCACCATAGCGTCATAGATTGCCAGATGCATAATGACCACCCGACCTCCATTTTTATGACCCTGATGATTTCGGCTGGCTTGCATAAGCAATTGGTGCCAGCGGTAAGAAGGATAAGCCCCATTCCAATACCTTATAGCCCACAGGTTCTCTTTCTCCATTTGCCGCTGAACAACCGCTATTTCCGAAAGTTTATCCTGAAGAAGTCTTTCATTGACTGGTGAAAAACGCTCCTGGAGTTTAAACTTGAAGGGCTTGAGTAAGGAAGGTGTCGTTTGCCCAGACCCTATGACTGGTTTAAACAGCATAGCCATCAAGCAGAACGTGTGTAGAAATAGCTTAGTGGAAATTTTAGGCGATAAGTCCATTGGCATTTTTTGATTTTTCATAAAACTAATACAAATAAAACAGCCGATCAAGCACAAACAATTCTGGTCTTTGCATTAACTCAATTAATGTCTCACGAGTTAACTGACTTTACGCAAAATAGCTAAAAACAAGAAGTTTGAGGGACAGATGGCTACTTTAGCCATTTCACAGTTTCTTCTCCTTAGCACTCTTGACACTACATAAGTAAAGTACTATCTCACGTCTTTTGTTCACTCGCTTTACTTCAAAAAAACTTAAGTAGCTACAGGTATGAGCGTTTTTCGAAGTGCACCAACAATTAAAATTTCTACTTTATCTACTTAGAAGCCAGAGTACTGATAAGGTGATATATTTTTATCGTTACACAATCATAAATGCAACAATGTTGCATTTATGATTGTTAATGGTTAAACTTGTAGCAGTTTTTCATTTGTATGAAAGCAAAGGTTATAAAAAGAGTTACATAACTAATGACCTCATAAGATGAGTGATATAGACAAGTATTATGACGTTATCATAGTTGGCGCGGGACCTGCGGGCATAGGAGTAAGTATTCTTTTGCAAAAGCTGGACATAAATCATATCATATTAGAAAAGACTTCGATTGGTGATTCATTTAGAAAATGGCCCAAAGAAACCCGATTTATATCTCCTTCATTCACGGGAAACTTTTTTAAGATGCCAGATTTGAATGCAATAACTCCAGCGACCTCTCCAGCATTCACACTATTGACTGAACATCCTACAGGAGAAGATTATGTCGAGTATCTTGAAAATCTTGCAAAGTATTATGATCTGCCAATTAAAACAGAGGTCTATGTAGATGCTATCCGGAAAAAGGCGGATTCTTTCGTGCTAAATACCACTAATGGAGCATACAAGAGCACCTATGCAATATGGGCAGCGGGTGAATATCAATACCCTAATAAGCGTGCCTTTGAAGGTGCTCATCTATGTACACATTACTCAGAGATTGACTCCTTTTCAGATTTGGATGGTGATGAACACATCGTGATAGGAGCCTATGAATCTGGTTTTGACGCCATGGTTAACTTAATTAGGGCGAGAAAGATAGTAACCCTCCTTGATGATTCTGACTATTTAAATCTGGTAAAAAGCGACTCGAGTTACTCCCTTGCTCCATTTACGAGAGACAGGATAGAGTATGTAGCTGATCTTTTTGATTATTACACTGAAACCAAAGTGAGCAGTGTAGCATTTGTAAATGCTACATACATCGTTAAAACCGCCAATGGTCATACATTCACGTCTCCCCAAAAGCCTATTAATTGCACAGGATTTGCCAGTAGCCTCACGCTTGTGAAGGAAGCGTTTGAGTTTAAAAATAACTACCCCCTGCTGAATGATTTTGATGAATCTACCAAGACAAAAAATCTATTTTTGGTAGGTCCACAAGTAAAGCATAGAAACGCATTGTTTTGCTTTATTTATAAATACAGGCAAAGGTTTGCCATAGTAGCCGAAAAAATTGCAAAAGAAATAAAAGTCCCTCATAAAACAATAGAGAAGGCTCTTCAAGAATATAAGAACAATAACTTTTATTTAGATAATTTATCGTGTTGTGATGATGAGTGTGTATGTTAAAATGAAGAAACCCATGGAAGTATTAAACTTGTTAGTGGGTTTCGAGCTAATTGTAGTGGGTTTATTATATCTCACGAAGCTTGACATTACGTCTGCCGCAAGTTGGTCTATTTTTGGGTGCATGTATATTGTAATGGATAAATATTCAATGCTTGAAAACATGTCAAAAAATCGTAAACTTGTAGAAGTTGTTAAATATGGTGCAGCCTGGCTTGGGTTCCTGATTAGTACCGCGTTTCTGGGGTATGTTGCATTTACAATTTAGACAATCATCTAGTACACCAGCTCCTAAATTTGTAAAGTCTATTTTGTGTTTTTTGCCCCCTGATTTCACTTCAAAAATATCACGTAGCTTTGGTTCCGATATGCATCGCATGCGTCAAAGCTTAATTTTACGAATACTTAAAATACCGTCAAAATCATCAAAAACGACTCTTTTAGGCGCAACTCCTACGGAGCCGTGTCCCGTTTCGTTTATTTTTTCTACCAAGGTTTCGCCCCACTGGGGCTAATATTCGTAATAAGTGGCATAAAAACGAGCAAAGAGTTTTGAGCGATTCCATAAAAATTGTGATTCAACACAACTTGAAGCTGGTTTTTACAGGCGGAATTTTAAGCCCTGACCAATGCGATATGCATCGGAATTGTAAACTAACTCTGATCAATTTTTAAAATTCATCAGAAAACAAAACACACTTAAATACTCTATTTACCTATTTAAGAGCAAGTGTACTAGTAATATATTACATAAGTAAAGCCCCCTCTCGCGCGCATCTGCGATGCGTGTATATGTAATTACTAGTAGAGGAGATTCTTAAATCGAATTAAAAAAGGTCACCTGAATACCAGGCGACCTTTTCGCTTTATTGATCTGTCTGTTACCCGTTTAAGTAACAAGTGGTTGCAATGACTATTGCTTCAAAAACTTTTTGGTGACTGTTTTTCCACCAGTGGTTATTCTGATAAAGTAAGTACCAGCCGGAAGGTCAGAAACATCTACACTGTTTGTGTTGCTCTTGCCATTGGCAGTTTTTTCAGCAGTTTTTACTGTTCTCCCATACATAGAAAAGATTTGAATCCCGTCTACCTCTCCCTGAGCGTTGATGTTCAACACACCAGTCGCAGGTACAGGATATAATGTAATATCGTTGCTTTTATCTAAGGCATAAGTCTCTAAACGAGTAGCGCCTGCGCTCTTGCTTCTTGAACCAATACAGAAGTCAGTAGCATCAGTGCTGTTAAACTCGCCACCGCTTGCAATGGTTCCGCCAGCGTAAGCCAAAGTATAAGAACCAGTACCATAAGCACAGCAAATACCATCGCCATAACTATCTTTTAAAGTAAAAGTATAGTCACCAGCCGCCAAGCCAGCAATAGTTTCATTTACAGTAGAACCATCAGGGTTGGCAGAAGAATAACTCTTAGAAGCCACTACAGCCCCACCTGCATTGGTAACTTCCCAAGAAGTTTCTTGTGGGTAATTGTCAAAAGTAATGGTCAAAGTTAAGTTGCCAGAAGCACAGTTGCTAACACTGCCAGTAGTTACACTCACATCGTCAATAGCAATGTCTGCCTGCCAGGTGCTGCCAGTTACACGGTTAAATCTCAACTGAACACTTCCACCTACATAAGCTGCCAAATCTACCGAAGCAGTGTTCCATTGGTTGCCTTGGTTACCAGTTTGGCTCCAAATGCTAGTCCAGGTAGTTCCATTGTCGTTGCTCGCTTCAAGGTTAAAACTTCCCATATCAGTCGCACCAAACATGTGGTACTTAAAAGTGAAAGTAGCCTGAGAAGCAGCACTTAAGTTAAAACAAGGCGAGTTTAAAATCGCTCTCTTGTTAGGATAACCAGTTCCATTTACCGAAGCTTCCACATATAAATAAGAGTTACCCGCAGCCGCCGAAGAAGGTCCTGTACCCGTAGAAGGCGTACCGTTGGCATCAATAGTCCAGTTTAAGTCATCGCCAGATGCTTGAGTCCAATCACCCAAAGTGTTTTCAAAGCTTTCGCCATAAGGGAAAGAAGCAACTCCGTTAGCACACCCGGTAGGAGTAGCGGTGGTCGTTACATTTACTGTGTTGCTTGCCCCTGAAATATTACCAGCTGCATCTTTAGCTCTTACCGAGAAAGAATAAGCAGTATTGGGGGTCAAACCAGTTACATTGTAGGAAGTTCCACTGGCAGAGCCAATCAAAGTAGAACCTCTGTAAACATCATAGCCAGCCACACCTACATTGTCAGTAGAAGCTGTCCAGTTTAAAGTAAGGTTGGTAGACGATACGCTGGAAGCGGCCAGGTTGGTAGGCGTAGAAGGAGCTTGATTATCTGGCACGGGGGTACCAAAACGGAAAGCAACCACACGGCTTCTTCTTACTTGACTCGCAGAGCCCTTCATATATTCGCCAATATGCCAGAAGGTTAAATCATCGGTTGGATCCATAGTGATTTGCGCATAGTCACCATAACGCCCATCAGAACGATTAGTTCTGGCATCTCCATCAGAAGCTACACCTTCGCCCTGAGTCATTACCCCTAGTGGATCACTTGCCAAACGACCAGTGTAACGAATAGAGGTGTACTTGGTACTGCTTACAATGGTATATCCCATACCAATGTTACCATTTTTGTCCATCGCAATACTACCACAAAAAGCACTGTGTCCATTGGGGTCGGTATAAGTACCCTCTTGGTAGATAGACCAGTTTCCACCAGCAGATGGCTGACGAAGTTCGTACCAGCGAATACCTGCTTTAGTATCGTTGCCGCTTACATCTACGACAAAATTCATTACTACCGAGTTATAAGTAGAAAAGCGACGGTAGTTAGTCATAAACATCATGGTAGCCTGTAATGCATCAATATCAGGCCCAGAACCAGGCTCGTCAAGGTTGCGGAAAGAACCACCATCAAACACTCCATCAAAAGCTGTAGTATTTAATTCTTGCGACAGAGTAATAGTAGAGTTAGAAGTGTTGTTCCAGTCTACATCTGAAGTCCATATTTTTAAATGGTCGGTAGATACACCAGACCAGGCATCATCTTGCATGTAAACAATCTGGTGTTTTGCACTTGAAGGAGGCAAAGAAGGACCTGTAGAGTTAAAACCACCAGGGCTATAAAAACCACTGTTTCTGATACCTGGCAACGGAAAGCCTATCAATTGAGAGGTAGCACCTGTGAGCATTTTATCTCTTTCTACTACGTACACTACTTCACTTGTAGAAGCGGAGTTTTGGTCTTTGTTAGCCGTAATATAGTAACCATCGTGCCAGATAGACATTTTTTCATAGTCAGGGAAAGATCCCGTGTTAAAACGGTAAGTATGCCATCCATCGTTTACAGGATCAGCACCTTTACAAACAGCTATTAAAATGCCATTAGGCGTGTTACTGAACTGCATAATAATGAATCGATCGGCGTAATTATCGTACATTACCACAGGGTCACCCAAGGTTTCGCCAGGAAAAATAGTTCCTAAAGAAGCCTCAGCCACCAATACATTTCCGCTACGGTCAAGTATACCAAAGCCAGAGTTAAACGCATATACGTAATGGTTGGGACCTATGGCACCAGTGGGGTCATTTAATACTGTACCAAGGTGAGCGTCGAAGTTAGCTACTTGAGTAGCGGCAGTAGTTCTCGAAGAAGCCGTTTTTTTGTGAGCAGCTGCTTGTCTTGCCGCCAGAGGATCGCCAGCGGCAGGTAAGCCCTTACCTTCTACAAAAATATTTTTTCCTCTGCGTTTGGGAGGAGCCACGTGCTCCATTCCGCTGGCAGCAATAATGTTATCCATGCTCGACAAGGCAGGGATGTCTCTTACATAAGCACTCGTAGTGCGATATGAAGCTTTTGCTGTAGGCTTTTGTTGTGCAAACGAGCTATAACACAGCGTTAACACAAAGATAAAGCTTAGTAAAAATTTACCTTTCATAAGTGTAATAAATAATTGGATTTATAAAATTGATTTGTGTAATTAATTTGCTCTGCTAAAAATCAAATAAGTGTAATATTTTGCCACTTTTTCAGTCATAAAGTGTTGCGCTATATTAGAAGGTTTAGACGGGAGAAGCAAAAAAAGCAAGGTTACAAAAAGTATACAAGGGGCTCTTTGGGCACAACCAGCAATCACTCACTGGGAATACAATAATATTTGACCACACTTTCAAAACACTGATAATCAATTTTTTATACATAAAAACAACTTTTAAAAAAGTATACAAAACTACTCTTGGGATACAACAAGTTGTTTTTCAATATTTTGTTGTTTTTTTTAAAAAACATGCAGTTGTGCAAAATTTTCAAAAAGTTTTAAATGATTTTACAAAATAAAAAACCATTAAACCCCTAAAAGCAATACATAATAATTGATAAAAACTTTTCTTAAAGATGTGTTGTTCCAACTCAAAAACTGTTGATGAGTAAATACTCAAACCTGAGCGAACAATCAATGTAATGAATAATCATTTTTTTTATCATTACCCTCCCTCGTGAGAAAGATGGACTTGTTCAAAAACAAAAAAGTGGTGTAATTATTTATTCAAAAATACCGTAGTTTTGCCTGCCATACGATACTTTATGGTAAAGCGTACATAATTGTATTTTTGATAAGTTTTAAAAGATCCAGTATTATGAATCAAGCCATCAAGACAGCCATTGACAAAGTAAGAGACAATGACTTTGTCAGCTACTTCGAGATTATGGAACAAATAGTGCCTACCAGTAAAAGAGCCATGTTTAGTCAATTGCGTAGTAAATTTAATTCTGATAGAACTTCGGTACATTTCGACCAACAGTTGATTGTATTTGCCAGAGAAGTAGAAAAGCTCGTGGCAGATGAGGATTCAGTTTCTGCCCAGTCTGGTTATTCTAATAAAGTAGTGATTGATGCCGGAAAGTTAAAAAAGCTAATTATGCAGGGGCAGTTGCAAGTGGTAATCAATGAACTTACTGATATACTAGATACACCTCACACCAAAGATCTATTTAATCGTGTGGTGGTCATTAGTGCTAACCTGAACAGTCTCAACTCTTTGACCATGACACGCGACGAAATAAGCCGTAAGCAAAGTCAATTAACAATGGAAGTATTGAATATAATCAACGAAATTGAATAATCTATCTATGGGTAACTTTGCAAAGGTTACCCTCATTTGCCTGCCTCTATGTATACCCAATTTATCAGCACCCAATAGCACCACATTTTATAAAAACACTACATAGTAAAATTTTAATTACTATTACTTATTTTTAGGTAGTTATGCCCCCTATTTGCCATTTTTTATTATTTACTCTTTATATTTTATGGGGTAAAAGGTTTTTTTATTTATAACAAACAATTATGTTAAGTAAATAATTCACAAAAATCTACCTGTTCAAAAAGAACTTACATACCAAGCCTGAGATATTAAATCCAAAACGCAGGTTTATGCCAAACATGTGTTAAATTAAAAGAGAATTCACTAAAACATCCAAGGCAATATGACTGACTATCACCATATTTTAATTATAGATGATGACAAGACTTTTATCAAAGTCAATCACAAAATTTTTAGCACGATTACGGGGTGTAGTAATGTAAATTTTAAAATGAGCGGAACTACTGCGCTGGAGTTTTTGGCTGAAATGGACAAAGCAGCTCAATTTCCAGATCTTATTACCCTTGACTGGCGTATGTCGCTGGGTAATGGCGCAGATTTTTTGAAAGCTTATGAGCAAAAGTATTATGCAAACCACCCCAACACCAAAATACTCATCATCACAGAAGCATCGCAAGAGGTAGCCCCTTCGCACCAATCACTCGATTTTGTATCAGGAGTATTGGCAAAACCACTCAAGGCTAACCAGCTTAAAGAAGTATTATAAAGAAAAAACCAGGTATATTTTACCTGGTTTTATGCAACAATACTCCGCAGTGATTTTAGCCAAAGTTGACTACTGATTACCTTCGGTGAGCTCGCCGTAGCAGTAGGAACGACACTAGATAATTAATAAAAAGCAACATCAGGATTTTCAAAAAACTTCTTGATGATGCTTTTTTTGTTT
>NZ_CANLRP010000241.1 GCF_947493425.1 uncultured Microscilla sp.
TACATGTTTTTGGGAGGTTAGCAGCAGCCTGCATATCGTTAGTTTTCGATGTTTTTAACTAGAGATTCACATTATTAGATAAAATTTACAAAATAAGTGCTAAAAAATGCCCACCTCAACCTGTCTGGCAAGCAAAGCATCGAACTTGTTTTTGTACAATAAATATAATGAGTGATTTACTGGAAAAGCCCAGCAAATAAAGTAGTGGGTGGGGGGCTTGGTGAGAAAAAAACTGGGCAACCTTGGGGAAAAATGAGTAGTTTTACGGGGTTTGGCTTCATACAATTACCTGAACTAATGAAGTGTCATAAAAAATACAAATTAATTTTCGTAATTTGCTGCACTGAGTAAATGCGTACTTACTCAGCTGTATATTTTCAATTATATATTTCTTTCAATTCTTCCATTAGTCAATGCGAACTACAGTGGAAGAGTAATTTTAAATTTTATGACAATTACCAAATTCTCAACCTGGGCAATCCTGCTAGTGTTGTTGCCACTGACATGGGGTTGTATCAAACAAGAAAGCCCTCACCCCACCACCCTGGATCAGGAGCTGGAAAATACCCTGAAAAATGTATCGAATGGGCAAGGCAAAGCTTTTTTTACTTTACCTGACAGCGACGAACTGGCAAAAATCCCTCAAGATCCCAAAAATCCCCTGACCGTAGCCAAAGTAAAACTTGGACAAATGCTTTTTCATGAAACGGCTTTAGCGATTAAACCTAAGCAAGAAGTAGGCATGAATACTTACTCATGCTCAAGTTGCCATCACGCCGGGGCTGGTTTTCAGGCTGGTGTAAAGCAAGGCATCGGTGAAGGAGGAACTGGCTATGGCAGCAATGGTGAAGGACGCACCAAACATACCGATTACCCTGATAATATGATAGATGTGCAACCCTTACGGTCCCCATCGGCCATGAACAGTGCCTATCAGCAAGTAATGTTATGGAACGGGCAGTTTGGGGCAACTGGTCTCAATGCAGGTACTCAAGCCAACTGGACACCGGGCACTCCTATAGCTACCAACCATCTGGGTTATGAAGGGGTAGAAATCCAAGCTATAGCTGGGCTTACTGTTCACCGAATGGAGGTAAATACTGCGGTGTTGTTTCCTATGGGCTATAAGGCGTTATTTGACGAAGCTTTCCCCAATGTGCCCGAAGCTCAGCGTTATACCAACGAAACCGCCGGGCTTGCCATTGCTGCCTTCGAGCGTACCATTTTGGCAAGCGAGGCGCCTTTTCAAAAATGGCTCAAAGGCGACTTGGCGGCCATGAGCGATGCTCAAAAATCGGGAGCAATTTTGTTTTTTGGCAAAGCCAATTGTGGCAGCTGTCATACTGGTCCTGCCTTAAGCTCGATGAGTTTTCACGCCTTAGGGATGAGCGATTTTAGTGGGACGGGGGTATTTGGTCTTACACCCACTCAAATAACCGACGCAGGCAAGGGGAGGGGAGGTTTTACCAAACAGCCCTCTGATATGTATAAGTTTAAAGTGCCCCAATTGTATAACTTAAGCAACTCACCTTTTTATGGACATGGGGGTAGTTTTACCAGCATCAAAGAGGTAGTGGCTTATAAAAACAAGGCAGTGGCACAAAACCTTCAAGTGCCCCAAAGCCAGTTGGCAAGCGAGTTCAAAGCATTAGACCTAAGCGAGACTGAGCTAGACCAAGTAGTAGCATTTTTGCAAAAAGGTTTGTATGACGCCAATCTTAAACGCTACGAACCAGCTCGACTTCTATCTGGCAATTGTTTTCCTAACGCCGATGCCCAGTCAAAAACAGACCAAGGGTGTAATTAGGAGCTCAGGGTTTTCTTATAAAAAAATGGTAATTGGTTTTCAATGGTTTTATAAGAAAACCCTGCTAAACGCTATGAACTATTGGGCATCGGTAGATTGATGTTGAGCCTTTAGTGTATGGGGCAACGGCATCCTACCCAATTATTTTTTTACCTGCTGCCGAATACTCAATCAACTTGTTTAAACGCCTCATTTGGGTGGCTTCTTTTTTAGCTCTTATGACCCACCAAATCATCTGTCGTTGGTAAAAAGGTGCCGATTGGCTGAAAAACTCCCAAGCGGTGGGGTTGGCCTCCAAAAGTTGTTGATAAGCTTCAGGCAACTTGGCTTCCTTCTCATCGTTTTCGGGGTTGCGTTTTTCATAAATGGCCAAGCCGGGAGCTTCCATTAGCCCTTGCGCTTGCAAAACTTTCATTTTTTTGAGGTTTACCGCACTCCATACACTATTGGGACGGCGCGGAGTAAAACGCACTTTATAACTTTCCTCATCTACCGTTTTACGAATGCCATCGATCCAACCATAGCATAACGCCTGGTCTACCGATTCGCTCCAGGTGATGCTGGGTTTTTGGGTCGCTTTTTTATAGTAAGCCACCCACAGCTCCTTTTGTTGGTTGTGGTTTTGGGCGAGCCACTCTCTGAAGTCTTGAGGAGTTTTGAAGAAAAGCATGTTTTCCATGAGTGCTGTTATTTAGGTAAACGATTGATGTGATTATATAGCCAAACTGAGTACTAAGGAATTGTTCAAAAATAAATTTACACTCTGAGGGGTGATTTTTCGCCTTGATACTTCGTTATTTTTATTGCCCGTAGCGCTGCTATGAGCGCAAAAAATAGCCTCGTCTCAAAACAAAACCTCTACCTCAAGAATGGTAATTTAATTTCTCACCATTCCTAATAGTAAACTTAACTTCTTGGTTAGTAAGCATTCACCGCAATCTTGCCATCATACGATACACTCACCAACTGTTGATCGAGCAGGAGCACATCTTGTACAAAGTTATTGTGTGCATAGGTCTTGAGCGGCTCAAACCCAGGGTTTGCTTCTACGAAGTTGGTCAACTGCCATAGCTTTACCAGGTTGTCTTCTGCCCCACTTACCAGCATCTGCCGATGTATTTTTAGGCATCGTATAATGCCTTGGTGCGCCTGTATACGATGCAATGGGCTAAGTTCTAGCGTCTGATTGTCCCATTGCAGGCATTCTATAGCGCCATCATTTCTTCCCACAAACAGCCATTGATTGAGAGCGTCAAACACCAACGCTGTCACCGGGACTTTGCTATGCGCCCATTCACCCAATAATTCCCGTTTTTGATAATCCCACCACTTCAGCGACCCATCCTCGCTTCCAGTGAGCACACAATCATCGTTCATTTTCACCATTGCCCAAACCCACTCATTGTGTGCCAACCAGTTTTTTTTGAGTTCCCCTTTAGTCGTGATTATTTGCACCATGCCATCTGCCCCCAGGCTGGCAAAACGCTGGTCGTTTATTTTGCACAAGTTAAGAATAGTAGCTTCGTGTGCCCACACTTGCCACAAGGGGCGTAAAAGGAGTTTGCCCGTGGCATGGTCGAGTTGCCAGCCTCTTACTGTCTGGTCACGCGAAGCCGTTATTACCAAATCATTGCCATAAGGCAGTATAGCCACCACCGAGTTGGCGTGCGCCTGCACCGAAGTCAACGCCTTGCCATCTTTGCTCCATACCTTCAGCAGTTTATCTCTACCTCCAGTAAATACATAGTGTGGGTTGTGGGCTATAGCCCAAATATAGCCCAGATGCCCTTCGGCAAAAGGTTGGTCGGTCGCAGAAGAAACCGGGGAAGTTTTTTGGTAAAGAATATCACTGCGAAGAATGTATTTAATCCCCGAATGGAGCACTTCGCCCGCGTGCCAAATGTTGTGATCAAATATAATAAGGTCACCTGTTTCGGGCAAAAACTCTTGGATCACCTCATCACTGTCTTTAGAAGCAAAGAACAGCGTACGTCCTCCGGTAAACTCGTGGCTGTCGTTGAGGTATACCATAAAAGTAAGCTTAGACTGTATGGTGGCAGATTGATAGTGTACGCCGTCCAGGTGTTTGTTAAAGTATTGGTGGGGTTGGTAACGACATATTCGCAGTCTATGATTGAGTGTTTTGAGTTGCCAGTTACCCGCTTCATCTTTGCCTACTCCTGCTATATCAATAGACGAAGGCACATATTGTTTTATCTCCTCAAACAGTAAGGCAGCAAGGGTGTCATCGTCTACCACTTGGCGGTCGTTGTTGCGGTAAGAAGTAGGGTAGTGGGTAATGGCTTTGGCAAAACTGTCTTTTCGTTCTTCAATTATTTTTTTGCAAAGCTCAGGAGCAAACGCTTTTTTTACTACCAGACACACATAAGGTTGTTGAGGTAAAAGGTGTATTACTTGTTTCATTTAAAACGTAAGTTTGTTTAACCAACCGCCACTGCACAACAAAATCTAAAAAAATCACGACTTTCGCTTTACGCTGTAAATAGCCCTTCCTTCGGCCAGAATGTGTTCAGGCTTGCCTTGGTGGTATGCTTGAATGTGGGTAAAAACCACCCTATTGCCACTTTTTTGTACTTGAGCTTCCACCACTACATTGTTGTCTTTTTTTGCCGGTGATAAAAAGTCAGTTCTAATGTCAATGGTAGCTATCTTGTCTACCTTAATATCTATCATAGTCATGGCTGCCATTCCGCCTATCGAGTCCATTGCCGACACAATGACTCCACCGTGAAAATTACCCGCCACGATATTTCCTAACAGTTCTTTTTTGTAAGGAATAATCAGGCTTGCTTTGCCATGTTCCAGCACGTCAAGTTCGAAACCCAACAAACGGTGATAAGGAATATAGTCGGTAAATATTTTCCGATAAAACGCGGTGTCTATCTCTGTAGCTTCTTGCATTGTAGGATTGTTTTTTTATGAAAACGATTGGTTTTAAGTAAACAAAAGCAGGGTTTCCTCAGAAATGTAGGCGAAAAAAACCTGCTTTGCCTCAAATATACATGTTAGCCCTCCCAAATTACCTGATCGGGTTGTTGGTGCCAAGCCAGTAGTTGGTCGTTGTAATGCTTATTGAGTATATTACGTTTTACCTTTAAGGTAGGCGTAAGCAAGCCATTCTCTACACTGAAAGCTTCTTTGGCTACAATAAGGGTAGATATTTTTTTGTCGTTTTTCACGCCCTCATTGGCTTTTTCAAGCGAAGCAATCAGACTTTCTTTGATTTCTTCCTTTGATTTCATTTCGCCCAGCTCCGAGAGAGTGACAATGCCCATAGGCTGAGGCATACCCAACCCCACAATACAAATTTGTTCAATGTCGGTATTGGCATCAAATACCCACTCCATAGGCGCAGGCACTATATAAATGCCTTTAGAAGTTTTAAAAGTATCTTTTACCCTGCCCGTGAGGTAAAGGTAACCATCCTCGTTTACCCAGCCCTGGTCTCCTGTATGCAGCCAGCCATCTCTGAGCACTTCAGCGGTTTTGTCAGGAGCATTGTAATAACCCTGCATCATAAAATCGGCCTTCATGCATACCTCGCCAGTGTCTTCATCAATCTTTAGGTCAACTCCTGCGGCTGGTTTCCCTACCGAGCCAGGCTGGTCTTCGTCTCCAGATAAGAACGAACAAACAGCGCAGTTTTCTGTCATCCCGTACCCCTCCGATATAGATATGCCTAAACGCTTGTACCAGTCTTTGAGGCTTTGGGCTATAGGCGCAGCTCCCGAAATACAGGCACGTGCTTCGCTCAACCCCAAACCTTTCTTTATTTTGTTTTTTACCAAGCCCGAAAGAACAGGGATTTTGAGAAAGAGGTTGAGTTTTTTTTGTGACATTTTGCCCAATACCCCCAGTTGAAACTTAGTCCAGATGCGGGGCACTGCAAAAAACATGGTAGGTTGGGTTTCGCGCAGGTTTTTGGCAAAAGTATCAATGGTTTCAACAAAAGAAATTTCGCCCCCGTGGGCAATGCACAAAAACTCTATGAGGGCACGTTCGGCAATGTGGTTAAGCGGTAAAAAAGAGAAAAAACGATTGTCGCCATCAAACGATACTTTGACATAATTTTGTTGATGCACCATAGCATCGAGGCTGGCGAGGGCACGATGGTTAAGCATTACCCCTTTGGGAGTACCCGTGGTGCCCGATGTAAATACTATAGTCCATAAATCTTCCATGTCGGGCAAAGGATTGCCCTGCAAAGGCTCAAATCGGGCAAGAAAATCGTCCCACTGCTCGCCTTCGGTTACTTTAGAATTGCCTTCATAATGTGGAAAAGCAATGATGGGCATGTCGGCAGGCACGCCTTTTTTCATATCTTCCCATACCTCCGTTTTGCCCACAAACAATGCTTTTACATCGCCCAGATGGATTACTTCCTTGATTTGTTCTCCAGTAAGGGTGGGGTAAAAAGGTACCGACACATAGCCAGCAATCATAATGGCCAGGTCAGCAATGATCCACTCTCGGCAGTTTTTAGATACCAGCCCTATATGACTTTTGGCTGGCAAGCCCAACGATTGAAGCCCTGTAGCAAGCTTGCGTGCCATCTGTGCCGCCTGTTGCCAGGTATAGGTCTCCCAACGGTCACCAAAAGGTTGCCTTAAAAAAGATTTGTTGGGCATTGTTTGCTCTTTTTCGTAAAATGACTGGAGTATTGTTTTTTGTCCCATAGATTGACTGTTTTTAATTTAAGTTCTTTGGCTATCAGATACTTTCAAACCATTGACAGTGATTGGTTTGCCATACAAATAGCAGACAAGATTGTTTGATTATATTTGCAAATATGATATTGCAGGTAACACAGCTGGTTGAGAGTTGAGCATTTTAAAAATTACTTAATGTCTTGTGATAAATCAGTTTTTCTTAATACATTTTGTTGACTCAATGTACTCTACCCTACTATTTTTCCTCTCGGTCTGTGCCTCCACAAATCGCCCCGTTATAGAGCTTGGCAACAGTGTTCTTCAAGGTTTCGATCAGCTCGTGGAGACACGATCTGAGGCGATGATTGTACTTTTGAAAAAAAAGTTCAGAGTAGACTCAGTGGAGTAAACATACAACCATTGTATTAGTAAAAGCTCAAAAATCAAATTAAATATTTTTAGCTGAATCAGAAAAGTAAAATAGTATTTTAATACTAACACAATCACTTTTGTTTTGTTTTGGGGTATATTTAACCCCGCCATTGGCTGGCAGAGTACTTCTGTGTTTTGAAGATTGGGAGAGAGAAAAAGGGAAGTAGGTTGAAAAAGTAGTCGTCAAACAAGGAATACAGCAGCTATGATACTTGTTTTACCAAACGATGCGCTACCCATAAGTTGGGCACCCAGCACAGCCAGGCTACCATTAGGTAAGCTTTGGTAAAGTCCCCCAGGGTAACAATTAACAAGGGAAGCCACAAACGCAAAGTAACCGCAGCAAAACAAGCCGCGTAGCTATAAATCATCATTTTCTGATGGATGATCACCTGCTTTGCTTTAATGCTGGTGTACGCCCTGTAGGTAGTAAAAAACCAAATCAACCCCAGGCCTATAAAACCAACGGCAGCCACCGCCCCTCCATTGGCATAAAAGCCAAGGTAAATACCCGCCAGTGCACTCAATAGCGCCGATATTATATATATTTTGCCCAGCCTTCGGTGCCATTCCAGGTGTTGGGTTCTCCACCGCTTGCCAAATTGTACCCAACCCACCAACAAAGCCACCCCGCCCAGTACAATATGGGTATAAAAACTGGTATACCATACGGCATTGTTGAGCAGTGCCAGACTCTTGGAGCCCAAAAATCCTTGGCTCATATCTACAAAAAAGTAAGCTGCTGGGTAAAGCCCAATAGCAATGGCAAAAAATGCCATCAGAAAATGTAAGGTTTTGTTTTTCATGGAAATTAGAAGTTATTAGTTTGCCATAAATAGTGCTGTTTTTTGCTGGAGATGAGGAGCCCCAATGCTAGTTGTTTTTTGTTTTATATAAAATGTTTGCCCGAAGAAACCACAAATAACCTGGCTTAAACGGAGAAAAAAGCAGACGAAATGCCGGGCCGTTTTTAGAGCTTGTTTAAATTTTCGTTTACAGGAGGTTTTATGATGAATTTTCTGATTAGATGCGTCAAATTTTGAAGGAATAGCCACGCTATTGCTGATAAATTTGACGCATCTAATCATAAAAGTCGCGTAAAAGACCTAATCAATGAATTTTAAACAAGCTCTTAGGTAAAACCACCATTTTTTATTACATCTGCCTGCTTTCGTGTCTGGTTTTCAAACTAGGTTTGGCAATAAATTCGTAGATTGCAGGTCAGTTTTTTTAAGGATAAACACCTTACTCATTATGATGAAACAACTCAAATTGACTTTGTCGCCCGAAATTGCCTATAATGATGAGGCATTGGCTCAATACATTGCCACTAAAATATCGGCAGTTAACCAAGACGACTTTACCATTCGTAAACTCAAACGCTCGATTGATGCCCGCGGTAAAAACATTAAGGTACACCTTCAGGCAGAGGTTTACTTCAACGAAAGCCCCCCCCCGCTGTTAGATTACAAGCAAGACTACCCTAATGTAGCCCAGGCTCCGCAAGTAGTGGTAGTAGGCGCCGGACCAGGAGGTTTGTTTGCTGCTTTGCGACTCATAGAGCTGGGGTATAAACCAATAGTGTTAGAGCGGGGCAAAGATGTACAAACCCGTCGCCGCGACCTGGCATCTATCAACAAAGACCACCTGGTCAATGGAGAGTCTAACTATTGCTTTGGCGAAGGGGGGGCAGGCACCTACTCAGACGGTAAGCTGTATACCCGTTCAAAGAAACGAGGAAGCGTCAGGCGTATTCTGGAGATTTTGGTGGCACATGGAGCGGTAGACGATATTTTGGTAGATACTCATCCTCATATTGGCACCAACAAACTGCCCCGTATTGTGTCTAATTTGCGCGAGAGTGTGTTACAGGCGGGTGGCGAGGTACATTTTGACACAAAGGTGACTGACTTTGTATTGAAAGGGGGAGAAATGAAGGGAGTGATTACCCAACAGGGCGACAAGATAGAGGGCTTGGGAGTTATATTGGCTACTGGGCACTCGGCACGCGATATTTTTATTCGTTTGCACGAACAAGGCATCTATATCGAGTCGAAGCCTTTTGCTTTGGGGGTACGCATAGAGCATCCACAACAATTGATAGATCAGATACAGTACAATTGCAAAGACCGGGGCGAATACCTGCCCGCCTCGTCTTATTCGTTGGCCGCCCAAGCAGTGTATGAAGGCAAACAGCGAGGAGTTTTTTCGTTTTGTATGTGTCCTGGAGGCTTTATAGTACCTGCTGCTACTGCTCCTGGCGAGGTAGTAGTAAATGGGATGTCGCCCTCACGTCGCAACTCTAAGTTTGCTAACTCAGGCATGGTGGTGTCTGTATTGCCCGAAGACCTGGAGCCTTACCAACAATATGGAGCGCTTGCGGGCATGCACTTTCAGCGAGAAGTAGAGCAACGCTCTTGTCAAATAGCGGGCACTACCCAAACTGCACCCGCACAAAAAATGCGTGATTTTGTTAACAAAAAAATATCTGGGCAGTTGTTAGAAACCTCTTATCAGCCAGGGCTTAAGTCTATAGCCATAGATGAGGTGTTGCCACCATTTATTGCCCAAAGTTTGCGCAAAGGCTTTCAGCTTTTTGGAAAAAAAATGAAAGGTTATTTAACCAACGAGGCACAAATTGTGGGGGTAGAGAGCCGTACTTCGTCGCCAGTACGTATTCCACGTGACAAAGAGTCTTTTGAGCACGTGCAAACCAAACGCTTGTACCCATGTGCCGAAGGGGCAGGCTATGCCGGCGGTATTATGTCGGCGGCAATTGATGGTGAAAAATGTGCTGAGAAGTTGGTAGAAAAGTACGGAAAATAATACCATTTGTCTGGTGTTCAACAATTAGCCAAGTAGTTAGTTATTGTTATGAAGGACTTGCAAAGAGAGAGGGGAGCATGCTCTACCTCTTCCTAATGTAAGCATACCTCATTTACAGTATGTTAGTTACATCTATTTATCAACATGTTCGCCATAATTAATGGCAACAATTATTGGTAAAAAAAAAGGGATTGTTATTTTGAATTTGGAGAAACA
>NZ_CANLRP010000242.1 GCF_947493425.1 uncultured Microscilla sp.
AAAGAAAGCTAGTTGGGATGATGAGTACTTGATGAATATTTTAGGGCTTTACGTTCGCCAATAGTGCGTTTAACCTAAAAAATAGATATGAAATACGCAACACTAGATACCTCTCGTGACCCAGTAATGATTTTACACTTTACTGGCGAAGAGCCCACCGAAGAAAGCTTTGACGATTATTTGAATCTGTACCTGAGTGCAGTACAGCAAAAGAAAGGTAGAGGGGTGGTAATGGAAGCAAAAAAAGTGGGTTTTGTACCCGCGAAATATCGAATCAAACAAGGCAAGTTTTTGAAGAAACACGAAACGCTCTTGAAAAAAAATATAGCAGGCATTGCGTTTGTCTTCAAGTCGATGATTACCCGTTTTATGATCACTGCCGTATTTGTCATTAAAAAACCTCCATTTCCTTATTACCTTACCGGAGACTTAGATGATGCTGTTCAGTGGGTGCAACAAAAGGTAAAAGAACAACAAAACCAGGAAGAAACGCTTTAAGCAGGCATTTTGAAACCATAAAATGCAGAGTAAAATAACCAAAAAGCAAAACATACCAAAGCAGCACCAGCAATTTTATTTACCCTATCCAGTACTTTTTCGGTCAAATATCCCCTGATATAGTTGGCAAGGTAAGCCTTGAGCAAGTCAGTAACAAACACGGTAGTAATGGCTCCGGCAAAAAAACTAAACATTTCATTGCTTTTGAGGTGGTTATTAAATGCCACTGCCCCTATCCAAAATAAATACACTGATGGGTTGAGTACGTTTAACAAAAAACCCTCGATAGCAAGACGATAACCTTGGGCTTTTTTACTGATGCTATTTTCAGTTTCTGCACGTCTTTTTACTTTTTTAAAAAAAGGAAACAAACCAAATATCAACATCATAGAACCACCCACAATGCCCAAATAAAACTGAAATTCTTTGGTTTCGGCTAGTTGCGCCACACCTACCGCTACCAGTGCTATCACAAAAGACTCACTTACAGCAATGCCGAGTGCCATCCAAGCTCCCGATGTAAAACCACGTTCGATACTTACTCGCAGCAGGGCAAAAAAAACAGGACCGATTAATAGTGCTAGTGTGACACCATAAAGTACCCCTTGTAAATATATCATACAACAAAGTTAGTTGTTTGCAACTTTAAATATCAAGTTTGTGTAAGAAATGCTCGCTCTCATTTGTTCAATTTTTGCATAACTGGCTAACTTTCATTCCTTTATTACAAAATAAAAATCCCTCTGATTGTATATCAGAGGGACAGGTAAGGTGCACTTTCAAAAAGTACAATTAATTACATACGGTGTTATACAGTGGTGCGATAATGTTGGTTCAGGTAGCTTTCCCACTCTTGGTATTGGTTGCTCTTCAGCACCCTGGGAAACTTATTTTGTCCGCCTTCTTTCCCCTTCATTTTCATCCAGTTAAGAAAAACATCTGTAGGTAAAGTTTCTACATAAATCTCTTTCAAAGCGGCTGAACGCTCTACCGCATAATCATCGTTTAATTCTTTCAGCTTATTGTCAATCTTAGATTTGAGTACATCCAGATCAACCTTGTCGTTGGTGCCTATGTACCACTTGTGGGCAAACAGGTTTTCGTGAGGAATACCAGCTACAGTAAACTCTTTTACATCAATATTACACTCATTGGCTACCAACTCAACGGCTTTATTCATATTGTCAACCGACAGGTGCTCTCCACATAAGCTCAAAAAATGCTTAGTACGACCTGTAATAATCATCTCGCTTTTTTCGCGGTTGGTCAAACGAACAGTGTCACCAATAAGGTAGCGCCAGGCACCTGCACAACTTGAAAGCAACAAAGCATAGTCTTTGTTTTCTTCAATTTCATGAATCATGTACGTTTTGGGGTTGCGAATCAACTCTCCATTAGCGTTGAAGTTGTCTTCGGTAAAGGGTACAAATTCATAAAACAAGCCGTTGTTTAGGACAAAACGCATGTTACTGTTGGGGTGAGTCTGAAAAGCTACAAACCCCTCAGAGGCCAAATAGGTTTCTATGTAGGTAATGGGTTGCCCCAATAACTTTTGAAACCCTTTTTTGTAAGGTTCAAAAGATACCCCTCCATGAGTGTATACCATCAGGTTTGGCCATATTTCGTGAATGTGGTTCAGGTTATGACGTTCAATGATTTTTTCCATCATAATCTGAATCCAGGCAGGTACGCCCACTACAAAGCCCACATCCCATTTAGGTGCTTTTTCGGCTATTTCATCTAGCTTGCTATTCCAGTCAGTTTTTTTAGCAATCTTCTTTCCTGGCTTATAAAAATGCTGAAACCAAAAAGGAATCTGACTCGCTGTAATTCCACTGAGGTCGCCCTCAAAAAATGCCCCTTTACGGTTAAGGTGGGTACTGCCTCCAAGCATTACCATACCTTTGCCATAGAGTTTGCTTGGCAAGTCTTTGAAGTTAGACAGAGAAAGAATTTGACGAATACTTGTGCGGTGAATTGCCTTCACCATTGCTTTTGTAACAGGAATATGTTTAGATGAAGAGCCTGAGGTTCCAGAGCTAAGCGCAAAGTATTTGACTGGGCCTTTCCAGCAAACATCTTTTTCACCTTTACGGGCACGGTGCCACCATTCATTATAAATAGTGTCATAGTCAAACGTTGGAACACTCTCTCGGTAAGCTTCATAAAAACTTAAATCATCACCTTTGGAATTATGGATCGCATGAATGATGTCCTTAAAATTGTAATGGGTACCAAAAGCAGTTTGTTTAGCAGAAGAGAGTAGTTGAAGAAGTTGTTTTTTTTGAAGATCAAAAGGTGTCTTTTTTTCTTGCTCTATACTTTTTCTTAACTTTATACCCTCTTTGAGCAATTTACCTAATATTGGCATATGCTTACAGTTTGTTGAACAGTACAAAAGTATAAGTTTTTTTGACCTTTATATCAAAAAAACTAAATAATTATATAAAAAACTTAAATAGTTACATTAATTACGTTTACCTAATATGAATATTGCCCAAAACATTGAAAAGATTAACACAAAACTTACACCTACTAACACAAAACTAGTAGCCGTAAGTAAAACCAAACCTGCCGAAATGATCCAGCAGGCTTATGACACTGGCTGGCGCAGGTTTGGTGAGAATAAGGTGCAGGAAATGGTAGAAAAACATGAAGCATTGCCCAAAGACATTGAGTGGCACCTGATAGGACATTTGCAAAGCAATAAGGTAAAATATATTGCACCGTTTGTGTCGCTTGTGCATGGGGTAGACAAAGCAAAACTCTTAAAAGAAGTGGATAAACAAGCTGCTAAGTGTGACCGGGTGATTAATTGTCTTTTACAACTACACATTGCTCAGGAAGACACCAAATTTGGGTTGTCATTTGCCGAAGCTAGAGATATTTTGGCTTCTGAAGAGTTTGTTGCCATGAAAAATGTGTGTGTGGTAGGCGTCATGGGAATGGCTACTTTCACCGATGACAAAACCCAGATAAGAAACGAGTTTAGAAGCCTTAAAATCTTTTTTGATGAGATAAAAACCGAGTTTAACCACTTGCCGAATGTTGATTTACAGGAAGTGTCGATGGGGATGAGTGGCGACTATGAGATAGCCATAGAAGAAGGCAGTACAATGGTGCGGGTAGGAAGCGCTATTTTTGGAAGCAGGGTTTATAGTAATCAATAAGGTTTTAAAACAAAACATAATCCTTGAACTGGTGGCTCGAAATTTTCATACCACCAGTAGCCTATGCTCATTTATTTATTACCTTTCTTTTTTAGTTTGCCTGCCCAGGCGCGTATTGTATCGTTTCGTTTATTTACTATGCTTCTGCGTGCATCATTTGCAAGAGCTTCTGCCACATTATTGCCAATAATGACAACATATCCACCCGATGAGGCTTCAAGTAATTGGCTACCCACGATGTTGTTATTTTGTACATCTATCAACCAAAACCATACTTGATAATGGGCAGGTTTTGTAATACTGGTTTTATCACCTTTCCCAGGAGTAAACGATTTGACACGAGAAACACAAATGTATTTGAGACTATGTAGTTTGTTAACATAAAACGCATGTTGCTCGACAGTAAATTTATTTTCTGCAAATGGATGAGGATCAAGTTTTCTCCAGGAGTTGGATGAAAACAAAAACCTTTGTTTCTTCTTCAATTCTATGGCATCTTTACTTCCGTTGGCAACCGAAATAAAATATTTGTAATCTATTCCTTCATACCCTAACACTTCTTTCTTATGTATCGTGTCATAAGTTACAATATCAGCTATAGATCCAATCACAGGTGTGATGAGTTTTTCATCGCCAGCCTTGGGTATAAGAGGTACTGCTTTTTTTAATCGTGCTCTTATCTCCTCTATTTTTTTTAATGTCGTTTCTGAAGGTTTGGAACTACAGGAGTATAAAATAAAAAGAATAAATAGCGAAAAATAAAAAGGTTTGTACATAAGAGCGATTTGTTAAGTTTTGATAATCAGAAGATACTTATTTTTATATAAATTATAAGATAAACTCCGTAATTTTGTGAGGAAGATGACCTTTAAAACTTAAACAAACTATCGCATGCATACTGCCTCTCCTGAAGCTACCCTACAACAGTACTTTGGTTATAAACAATTTCGACCATTACAAAAAGATATAGTAGAAAGAGTACTGGCAGGCAATGATGCCCTTGTGTTGATGCCTACTGGAGGTGGTAAATCGCTTTGTTATCAAGTGCCTGCCTTGATGATGGATGGCATTGCCATAGTAGTCTCACCATTGATAGCCCTTATGCAAGACCAGGTAGAGGCTTTGCAACGCAACGACATAGCAGCCGCTTTTTATAACAGTACCCAAACATCCCGTGAGCAAAGCGAGATAGAGCGCCAGTGTATGGATGGCAAAATCAAGCTCTTGTATGTGTCGCCCGAAAAATTGTTAAGTGGAACTTTTATTGAGTTTCTACAGCGTCTACAAATCAGCTTGTTTGCTATAGATGAAGCCCATTGTATCTCAAGCTGGGGGCACGACTTTCGCCCAGAGTATGCCCAACTAAAAATGCTCAAGAAGGTATTTCCCAGTGTGCCGGTGATAGCCTTGACTGCCACAGCTGATAAGACTACCCGCAATGATATTTTAAAGCAATTGAACCTACAACAGCCGGAAACATTTCTCGCCTCGTTTGACCGTAAAAATATTCGTTTGCATGTATCGCCTGGGCAAAACCGCATCAAGAAAATTATTAAATACCTGGAAACCCGCCCCAACCAATCAGGTATTATTTATTGCTTGAGCCGTAAAAGCACTGAACAAATTGCCCAAAAGTTAAAGGATGCAGGGTTTTCTGCAGACTATTACCACGCTAAAATGGACAGCAACCGTCGGGCTGCTGTGCAGAAAAGTTTTTTGAAAGATGATACGCACATTATTTGCGCCACCATTGCTTTTGGTATGGGAATAGACAAACCCAATGTACGGTTTGTGATTCATTACAATATGCCCAAAAACGTAGAAGGGTACTATCAGGAGATTGGTCGGGCTGGGCGCGATGGACTCAAGAGTGATGCTATTTTGTTTTATAGCTACAGCGATGTAAAAATACTGCGGGAATTTATCCACAATATAGACAATGAAGGTTTCAAAGCCTTGCAGTTTGCTAAACTTGAGCGTATGCTACAGTTTGCTGATGCCGATATTTGCCGACGTCGTATTTTACTCAATTATTTTAATGAAAATCTCCGGCAAGACTGTGGTAACTGTGATGTGTGCCGCAACCCTCCTCAAAAGTTTGATGGAACTATACTTGCCCAAAAAGCTTTGTCGGCTTGCTTGCGCCTTAAGCAGCAAGTCGGCATCAATACCTTGATAGATGTATTGCGAGGGGCGAAAAACCAGCAAATCATAGAAAATGGCTACCATCAGATCAAAACTTTTGGTGCAGGCAACGACGTGAGCTTTCAGGACTGGCGTGATTACTTACAGCAAATGATTAACCTGGGAGTATTTGAGATTGCCTATGACCAAAACCTTGCATTGAAAACTGCAGAGTTGGGCAATCAAATATTGGCAGGAGTCCAAAAACTATTGCTGTCAAAACCCACCGAAAAAACGTTTGCGAAAGCACCTGCCGAACGACCCAAATCGAAAAAAGCAGTGGCAAAAGAAGGGTTGTTTGAGGCCTTAAGAACTTTGCGCAAGCAAATAGCCGATTCGCAGAGTATAGCTCCTCACATTATTTTTAATGATGCTACCTTGACCGAAATGAGCGATAGTCGCCCTTACACCAAGGCTGATTTTTTGGAAGTGTCGGGGGTTACCCAAGCTAAAATGGAGCAGTACGGACAAACTTTTATAAACGAAATAGTACGAGTATCAGTAGCGCAATATCAGGCAGGTGCTACAGTAAAAGGGGCATCACCCCTCACTACTTATCAATTATATACACAAGGGTTGGCGCCTAAGGAGATTGTAGCCGAACGCGCCAAAGCTGAAGGCAAAGCCCTGAATCCGGTGACTGTAGAAGGGCACTTGATTTCATTGTATAAAAAAGGGTATTCAGTAGATTTGATGAGGTTTACAAGCGCTACTGCAGTGAGCGATATCCAACAGGTATTACACCAAGACTTGGGCGAAGATGGTTTCAAGGGCATTCACGAACGTTTTGGAGGCAAGTATTCTTATTTTGAGATTAGAATAGCTAAAGCTTTGTTGGGAGAGTAACGAACAAAAACAAGGGGGGGAGCAATGAACAAACCAGACGAGATGGATAAGAAAATAGGGCAACTATTGGCAAGTGTAGATGCCAAAAATGTAGAACTGGGTTTTCAGCTTTGTCTGACGTTAGGAGGGAGGTATAGTAAAAAAATAGCTTCAAAGTTGAGAATGTATCCGCTTTGGTGCGCAAAATATGGGTTGGAAGAGGCTTATTGTTATCACCTAAAAGAACTAGACTTAAGCAACCAACACTTAGAGGTGCTTCCCCCAGAAATTACCCGATTTACTCATTTAGAAGTGCTTGATTTATCCAATAACCGATTAAGCGCATTGCCCGCTGATATAGGGCAACTTGTTCGTTTGGAATACTTGTGTGTAGATGCCAACTATTTGACTACGTTACCTGACGAAATAGGACAATTGACCAAGCTTAAAGGGCTTTATCTAAGTGAGAACCGTTTGCGAGCGATTCCTGACGCAATCGGGTGTTTAACCCAATTGCAAATAATGAAATTGAACACCAATCAACTAGGCAAGATGCCTGAGCGCATAGGCTGTTTGTCTGCATTGGTCGAGCTGCACTTAAAAGATAATCAGTTAGCAGATTTACCGCTTACTTTGAGTCAACTTATAGCCCTTGAAACACTAGACTTGAGTCATAACCATTTACATACTTTTGCCGAGGCAGTGACAGCCTTAACCTCTTTGATGAAACTAAACCTGGCTCAAAACAATATACATCATATCCCTGAATCTATTCAGCAATTGGCAAGACTGGAGTGGCTTAATTTACGTTTAAATGACCTCAAAGAGTTACCTGCGTCTATACGACAACTACACCATTTACAGTTTTTAGACATAGCAAACAATCACCTTTCTTTGAAAGCAATGAACACTTTGAGGCAAGACTTGCCTATGTGTGATATTTGGTAGTATTATTTTATGAGTATTTTATATATGAACCACCTTACCCAATCAATACCTGGCTTACAATACATTCCAGATTTTATAGATCAAACAACCCAAACTGCTCTGATAGAGGCTATAGACGCTTTACCTTGGTTAACCGACCTTAAGCGAAGGGTGCAACACTATGGTTACAAGTACGATTATAAAAAACGAGCGATTGACGCTTCTATGAAAGTGGGCGAATTACCTGGTTGGGCACAAAAAATAACGCAGCAAGCTTTAGATAAGCAGCTTTTGTCTGAGCACTTTGACCAGGTGATTATCAATGAATACCTGCCAGGGCAGGGCATTGCCAGGCATGTAGACTGCGAGCCTTGTTTTGACCATACCATCATGTCGGTAAGTTTGGGTACAGCCTGTGTCATGCATTTTACCTCATTGGCAGACAAAAACCTGGATGTGCCAGTACTGTTAACTCCTGGAAGCGCCATCTTGCTATCGGGTGATGCGCGTTATCGGTGGCAACACAGCATAAGAGCCAATAAAAGTGAAATGTTTGAAGGGCAAAAAATAGTCAGAGGTCGCAGGGTATCGCTTACGTTTCGCAAGGTGATTATTCAGACATAACTCCCTCTACGGTAACCTTTCTAAAATAACGGCGGTATGGCATCGTTGCTTAAAATCGGACATCGGTGTGAGGCAGCCATTGGCAAACCTGCTGTATATGCATAGGAGGCAATGGATTGTAGCGAATGTCTAAAGCTTTGAGGTGTTGCAATTGTTGAATGCTTTTGGGCAACCTACTCAACTGATTGTTTCTTAACTGTAGCTTTACCAAGCGATGCAAGTTGCCTATTTCACTGGGTAGTGCCTGTAGTAAATTACTGGTAAGATCTAGTTCTCTCATCTGTTGCCATTGTCCTATTTCGGGAGGTAAAACTTGTAGTTGATTACGCACCAATGATACATACTGTAGGTTTTTGAGCTGCCCTATGCTGGTGACGGATAAGTTTTGCAACTGATTGTATTGTAAGTGTAACACTTTTAACTGAAGTAGGTTGCCTAAGCTCTCCGGACAGTTTTTTAGGGCGTTGAACGAAACATCGAGGCTACTTAAATGTGGCAAGTCACCAATAGATTGGGGTAAGTGTGGCATATTGAGGTTGCTTAGCCTAAGTATGTCTATAGCTTGCAAGGGTTCAACCAAGCCCATTTTTAGGCATAAATAGCGTTTGTAGCGTGAGTTTCTCATTTCTTGGTACAACACCTGTGGTACACCTACTCCTTGCATGAGAGTAAAGGCAAGGTATATATTATTTTCATTGTCATTGGTGAGCAAGTAAAACAAGTGTTTTATTTCTTCTACGGAAAGGTTGGTGGTAGCTTGGGGGCGCATGGAATGTAATTTTTGTACTTGAATAGTGGGTAATATGATGTTTTAACGAAAAATACCTGCTTTTTTGTCTAGTAATAATATACTAATGTTATTTTGAATGTTGATATTAATGCCTGTTTATTGGTTTTTGTGCTGGTTTTTTGGTTGTATATTTGGTTTTTTGGTTGTTTTGTGGAATTAAATACTGTAAGTTTTTATTGTTTTTTAGTTAAAAAATGAACTTTTGTTGATATTATATTAAGTGTGATGAAGACCCGTGTTTTGATTAGAATAATACACTTAAGCAAGCTACCTTTGTATTAACAAGTTTTCAAAATAGCAACTAACAAATTGTAATACAGTATTTTATACTACTGTATATAATGAAGAAAATACAAAGGGTTGTGATGATCCTTGAAAAAAATTATCAGGCAAAATACCTTTCACTATAAGTGGAATTAAATGTGGATAAAGAGTTTGCAAATTTGAAAAACTGTATTGCGCGGGAGATTTCAGAGGCGAATTGAATAACTGATTTAGAAAGTCAAAAGTATTTCTTAGCATGAAGCTAAGCCTAACCACAAATAGATTAAATATACATAATATTAATTCAGTTGAGACACGAAGAGACAGACAGCAAAGTGAAGAAGATGTAGAATGGTAAATGGTAGTAAAACTGAAAATGATTTAAAACCCTGGTTCATTGATGAGCCGGGGTTTTTTTATTAAACCCCATTTTGCAGAGGCAAAAAACTTAGATTTTTAGTATATTAGGAATGGTGTAAAAATAAATTTCTATAGTAACCTTAAAACTCTACAGATTATTCGTTACCAAATGAAAACCTGTTTAGGGCATCATTGACTTGTTCTGGAGAGATGT
>NZ_CANLRP010000243.1 GCF_947493425.1 uncultured Microscilla sp.
GGCAATAAAAATAACGAAGTATCAAGGCGAAAAATCACCCCTTAGAGTGTAAATTTATTTTTGAACAATTCCTTAGATTGTAGACGTATCACTTAAAGGCTAATTCCGAACACAAATAAAGTATGCACGCATACTAATTGTTTTCTTAACACTTATGTTGTACTTTTGCCATATAGAAACAATTACCAACTAAAGCATAAACATAATGCAGGATATATTGATGAAATGGCTGTATTCGGGAGTAGGAATGGCTGCACTGACGGCTGAAACAGTGAAACAAACCATTGACAAGCTGGTAGATGATAGAAAACTATCGGTAGAAGAAGGTAAAAAAATTGTTGATGAGTTTTTGAACAATTTTCAGAATACTGAAACCAAAAAAACTGATTTTGAAGCCCAGGTAGGCAAAATTTTCGACAAAGTAACCAAAAGTTTTGGTTTGGTGCCTGCCACCGAGGTAGAGGCATTACAAAGCCGCATAGGTGAGCTTGAAGCAGAACTTGCCGAAAAGAAAAAACCTGCAGCTAAGAAAATACCGGTGAGCAAAACCAAAAGCGAAAGTACTACCAAGTAGTCGCGTATATAAAAATTGTAAGTTTTAAAGATTACCTGGTTAACATACAAAACCCAATTATTGCACTAAGGCAATGATTGGGTTTTGTTTTTTTACCTGTTGGCTCAATCTGCCCCGTGGAGGTTGAGCGCGAGTTGGGTTTGCAACCCTACCAGTTTCCTTACTTCAGGCTCTGGTAGTTTGATGGTTTGGTTATGATATAAAAACTCATAAAGTGCGGGTTCTTGACTAGCAGTTTGTCGTCGGGTAACTTTGATGCCGCGAAAATAACGAGTGATTTCGGGCAGTACTTTGCCCCGGTATTTGAAATAACGTGAAATGTCGAATATTACTTTTTGGGTGAAACTTTTATGGTAATCTTTGATCTCTTTTTTGAGTGAGGCTTCTATCTTTTGGTGTTGGGCAAGACTTGTGTAACTAAATGTGGAGAGTAAACTAAAAGCCAAAAGAGCGATTAATAATTTATTCATAGTTCATTTTGTTAAAGTAGATTGAAAAGCTGAATTTAAAGGGTGTAATTTTCTCCTCTCTGTATATAACTTTTTTTAGGACAAAAAGGCTGCGTTTTTTTAGGAAAAAAATGTTAAATCCTTCTAAAATAGGTGTTATTCGTTATATGAATAGTAATTTTTACTATACATGAATGATTAATTGGTTTTTTTTGAGCGGTTTGATATGCTTGATGTAGCCGGAGATAGAGGGGTAGAGTATTACTTCCTGGGGGTTGAGCTATTAAAGTGGTGGGCAAAAATGGCAAGCATTTAACCAAGAAAAGTCATCACAAACTACTCCCTTTTGTATTTGCTGTTGTCTTGTCGATAAGGGTTAACAAACTTGTAAAGTTATGAAACAAATAATAGCGTTGGCAGTGGTTTCTTTTGTGGGGTTGTTGTGTTGGGCTTTTACGGCAGAATTGCTCATAAGTAGCCAACAACAACACTTGATGAATGGTGAATGGCGTATAAAAAAGGTACAAGATAAAACTACGGGACAGACAATTACTACAGCAAAAGATTATAAAATAAAGTTTTACAAAGCCTCATTTAGCCTACACCTCGATGTAAACAGTTGTTTGGGGAAAGCTGATATTACTTCAAACACTATTCGAACTTCTCCTGACCAAACCACTTGCTCGACTGCTTGCTGTGATACCAAAGAAGCTAAAGCTTTGGCAGCAATGCTTGACTCGCCGTCGCTGAAAACCTATCAGATACAAGGCTCTCAATTGACTATTTCGGACAAAAAATATATTATTTGGCTAAAAGCCACAAAGTGAGGGGTGTATAAGATCAACATTGAATCAGGGACAAAAAATGAGGTGTAATGGTTAATTTAGGTACATATTAAAAGCGCTGATGATTAGTTGCGGCTTGGCAAAATAGTAAAAAACTAAGTATATTTACATTTATTGATCATTCTTTTCAATACAGTTGCCTTCTATATGGCATCTGAACCTATCCACAAATACTATAAGAAAATGAAAAAAATATCTTTATTAATTGTAGGCTTATGGCTGTCGCTTACGCAGCTTCAGGCACAACATGTTCCTCGTTTTTCGTTTGATCGTAACTATTCTCTCGGCAGCATTGTATGCTATTCGCCTTATAGCTTTGTGTTATCGTCGCAATTTGAAGGTACTCAATACGACACCTATATAGAAGGATTGCATCAAACGGTATTTTATGCCAAGCAAAAAGTGATAAAACCTGGTGAGCCACCTTTTACCCGTGAACTTACTGCTTTGGAAATGAGTCGCTTGCCCCACCTAAACCTCTTGTATTATTCACCAGACAAAAACGTAGAGGATCAAACCATTTTAGTAAAGTCGTGGCGTGTTTCGCCCAAAGGTTTCAGAACCAATAGTGGGAAGAACCTACCCAAGGCTACCCCCATTGATTTTGAGATTAAACACTTGGCAAAAATACCTTACTCGCGTTTAGACTACCGCCGCCTTGCCCGTCTGCAACAACGTTGGCAACACACCCGCCACCAATGGAAAAACAGTTATACGTATGTGTTACGCAAAGATAGTGTGTCGAAGCGTACCGGAAAGGCGATTGGAGTAAAAAAGGTGATAAAAGTAAAAAATGGTAAAATAGTAAATGTGCAAGCTTTTAGGGTAGAACAAAATTGGTTGGGCAAAACCCACAAAAAAGAGTACAAAAGCGAGCCTTTGCACTTATCAGACGCTGACCGGAGGGCTACTCAAAGCCTGGATGAGTTTTACGAGCAAGCATTGACTGTATTGCAACAAAGCTACCATGCGTCGTTAGATCAATCGCCCCAAAAAATGAGCTTTACCTTGCACCAGTTTCGTCCCCGTAACAAAGGAGTGACAGTATATACCCTTGAGAGCGTATTACCTAATTGATGAAGTTAGACGTTGATAGTGAGTTTATTCATTGGAGTTTTATGCGGGGTATACATCATTTAAAAACTGAATGACTGCCTTGCTAAAGGCGTGATTAGAGTCACCTGCCACCATGTGTCCAGCACCCGATACATCTACACTTTGGGCGTGAGGAACTTTGTCTAAAAACTCCGCCATTACTTGCTCACTTACTACATCGCTCATGCCACCGCGTACTATCAAGGTGGGTACACTTAGCTGGTTGGCGGCAGCGTACATTCTTTGAGTATCTTTCAACACCTTGTCAGGGTTGGTACGCATCCAATGACGCATAATTTTAGGGTCCCAATGCCAATAGTACCGTCCATCCTCTTTTTTACGTAGGTTTTTTTCCAACCTTGACAATGTTTTGGGGCGAGGGCGATGGGGCATATAAGCTGCCACTGCATCGGCTGCCTCGTCAAGGTTGGCAAACCCTTGTTCCATGTTGGCACTCATAAACTTAAAGATACGTTCTACCCCTTTTTGCTCTATACGTGGAGCCACATCTACCAGAATAACTGCAGAAGTAAATACTTCATCCGATTCGCCCTGTGCCAGCATAGCCGTAAGCCCACCCATAGAGGCTCCCACCAGCACAGGTTTGCCCTTTAGTTGGGCTGCAATCATTTTTAAATCTTGCACCATCAGTGCCAGGTCATAGCTTTCTTCTTTGGTAGCCCAGCTGCTTTTGCCGTGTCCGCGGGCATCGTAGGCTACAGCGTACCAACCTTGCTCAGCAAGTAGTTGAGCTGTTTCTCCCCACGAATGTCGGGTTTGTCCACCGCCGTGTAGCAGTATCACGGGCTTAGCTTGTGGGTTACCCCAGGCTTCGGCCGCTATGGTTATTTCATTGTCAATGGTAAACTGAATAAGTGCAGGGTTGTTCATTGGTTGATTGAATGGTTATATTGTTAAATTGTTCGCCAGGCGAGGTGTGATCTTGTTTTAGTAGTATTGTATTAATCCTCTAGTACATTGCTCATAAAAGAGCTTTTAAGGGCAAGCCAAAGTACAATAAATATGAGCCCCCAGGTGAGGTATACATAATAATAATCTTTGATACTTTTGAAGCGGTTTTCTATGATTTCGGTCTTTTCGAGGCGGTTAATTTCAGCAAAAACATTTTTCAATGCCTGGTTGTCTGAAGCCCGGTAAAACTTGCCCTCGCCTATTTTGGCAATTTCCCGCAATACCGATTCATCTACAGTGTTGTTTACATACTGTGGTTGTCCAAACATATCTCTGCCATAAGGCACTTTACCGCTTCTGCCCACCAAAATAGTGTAAATTTTAATGTTGTGTGCAGTAGCAAGCCTAGAGGCAGTAATGGGGTCAAGGTTGCCCGCTGTATTATCGCCATCGCTTATCAAAATCACTACTTTAGAGCGTGAAGCAGACTCTTGCATGCGGATGGTACCCATACCCAAGGCGCTACCAATGGCGGTGCCGTTTTCTTGGATCATATCTTCGCGAATATCTTCAATATACTGTTTGAGCAATTTATAGTCGGTAGTGAGCGGCGACACAGAGTAAGCCTCTCCTGAGAAAATAACCAGTCCAATTCGGTCATATTTGCGTCCATGCACAAAGTTTTTTGCCACTAACTTGGCCGCTTCCAATCGGTTGGGAGTAAAGTCTTCGATCAGCATAGACTCTGAGATGTCAAGCGTGAGCAAAATGTCGATTCCTTCAGAAGTTTGGATAATTTCTTCGTTGGTACGTTGGGGGCGGGCAAGCGCTACCATAATGCAGATCATTGCTTGCAACAGAATAAGAGAGGGAACAAAACGTAACCATTTTACCCGGCTCGACTGCATTTGTTCTTCTGAGAAGGCCACCTCTACTTTTTGCCGAAGGCGTAAATGGATAAGCCAACGAAGCACAAAAACAAGCGGAGTGGCAAGCGCTAAGTAAGCATACAGCTCATTTTCCCACTCAAAACTGAGCAAAGTATTGGGTAAAAACCATTCCGGGGACATCCATTCCCAGGTACTTGTCACTATATCATTAAGCATCTCTTAGGCTCTCTTGTTTGGTCTCGTATCTCAATATAGAAAATTCTTTTAATACTTCCAGTGATTCGCTGATGTCGCTGGCAATCGATTTTCCATAAATTACCCGGTCGATCATTTTGAGCGAATGCGCCAATTCAGTGTTTGGTATTACCTGACTTATTTCTTTAGAAGTATAAGTACTAAAAGGTTTGTCTTCTATGTATTCCAGGTGTTTTTTCCAGATAGTGAGCGCCTTTTCTATATCGTTAATGGCTTTGCGCGAAGCAAAACGATTGGATAGACGGTTAAATTCACGCAAAAAACGTGTGTGGCGTGCCTGAAACTGGTACAAGCTCAGGGCACGCCTGATGCGCTTACCCAAAGCAAGCCACCCAACGAGCAATACAATGGCAAATAAACTAAACCCAGCGACCCAATAAGGGTAATTGACAAGTTCTTTGAGTGGGCGTGGTTGTGCATTTTCGCGGGTAGATAATTCTTTGAGGTCACCTTTGACAAGTTCTTTGAGTATGATCGAGTCAGGCTCAGCATAAATAGTTACACAGTCTTTGGGGGTGAGAATAAATACCGGAAGCGCAATCTTTTGTACTTTGTCTATTTCAAAAGTGGCCAGCTTATATACCACACTATCAAGGCTGCCGCCTGAAGTGGTTTTGGTAGGGAAGTATTGCGTTTCGTAGAAATCAAAAGGGTCATAAAAATACTCTTTGCCCGGAAAAATCACCTCCATTTTAGCGGGGTGTTTAAAACTAAGAGAATAATACAGAGGTACGCCTATAGCCGAACTGTCTTGTATAAAATATCCCACAGGTTTGTAGGTGGCATATTCGGGGGGCACTGCCATTTGTGTAGCGTCTTGTGCCAGTGTTTTTCTGGGGCAGAGGAGCAGTAGTATAAAACCAAGCCTAAGTAGTTGGTTTGCAAGCCGTTGCTTGATAAATATGTCGTAAATGTATGTACTCAATGTTGTTTTTTTTGCTGTTTGTTTGGAGCCATTAGCCTTTAGCTTTTTTTTACTGTTTGTAGGGAGCTATTAGCCTTTAGCATTTGTTTGACTGTTTGTAAGAAGCCATTAGCCATTAGCCTTTTTTTTACTGTTTGTAAGGAGCCATTAGCCTTTTTTTACTGTTTATATAGAGCTTTTGGCGCCGCCTCGCGCTCATTCGTAATTTAGTCCGGAGTTAGTAGTCTGTAGACCATAGTGGCTTCGCCCAATTCGTAATTGACCCATTTGTATATTAGTCCGGAGTTAGTAGTCTGTAGACCATAGTGGCTTCGCCTTCATTCGTAATTTAGTCCGGAGTTAGTAGTCTGTAGACCATAGTGGCTTCGCCTTCATTCGTCTATTAGTCCATAGTTAGTAGTCTGTATACCATAGTGGCTTCGCCTTCATTCGTAATTCGTAATTCCCTCATTCGTAATTGAATATTAGTCTGGAGTTAGTAGTCTGTAGACCATAGTGGCTTCGCCCAATTCGTAATTGATCCATTTGTCTATTAGTCCGGAGTTAGTAGTCTGTAGACCATAGTGGCTTCGCCCAATTCGTAATTGACCCATTTGTATATTAGTCCGGAGTTAGTAGTCTGTAGACCATAGTGGCTTCGCCTTCATTTGTATATTAGTCCGGAGTTAGTAGTCTGTAGACCACATTGGCTTCGCCTTCATTCGTAATTCGTAATTCCCTCATTCGTAATTGAATATTAGTCTGGAGTTAGTAGTCTGTAGACCATAGTGGCTTCGCCCAATTCGTAATTGATCCATTCGTAATTCGTAATTAATCTCCTCTCTACTTTACATTAATTTTCTTATTACGTACCTTAAACAGCTTGATGAGCTTGGGCACAATATCTTCATTTGTTTTAACATTGAGGTAGTTAGCCCGGTATTTTCTGCAGGTAGCTTCCAACCCTTGCCTGTTATAACGATAGCGGTCGATCAAGCCCTTGCGAAACGAACGCGCCGAAGTATTGATCCACACCGTTTTTTGGGTCTCTTTATCTACCAAAGGCACAATGCCCAATTTAGGCATTTTCATCTCTTTTTCGTCTAACAAATGAATCACAATTAAGTCATGCTTGCGTGCCATTGCCTTAAGCGAATGCAGGTAATTTTGATTGTCGATAAAATCAGACACTAAAATTACAATGCTACGACGCTTCATGAGGTTGAGGGCATAATGGATAAATTTGGTGATATTGGTTTGCCCCGATTCAGGAATTAGCTTGAATAGGTTCAACACAATTTCGTACCCTTTTTTCATTCCTTTGTCGGGTTTTATGTAGCGTTCTTTTCGGTCGCTGAAACAGATCAACCCTACCTGACTGGCTTCTTTTACTGCTGACAATGCCAATACACTGCATATTTCTTTGCCTACATCTAACTTGGTGCGTTTTTTTGTCCCCACCTTTTGCGAATCGCTCACATCGAGCAAGAAATAAATTGTTTGTTCTTTTTCTTCTCTAAATACCTTGATGTAAGTCTCTTCTCCTTTGGCGCTCACGTTCCAGTCAATTCTTCGCACATCGTCGCCATATTGGTACTCACGCACATCATCAAACTCCAGTCCTGAACCCTTGAACACTGAGTCGTAACTTCCGCGCATTTGGGCATTTACTGCTTTACGGATACGCACTTCGTAGTGTCTGATTTTAGATAAAATTTCTTTCATTTCCATAACCCAAACATCTGATGATGAATTACAAATATAGTTGATTAGAAGCCTTTATAGCGGAGTGTAATTAAGAATTTTTAATTTTTAATTACATCTGTACAATGTCTTGTAGTTACTTGACCATAAATTTAGCTGTTTATGTGCCTGTGGCAACTGGCGAATGTGGTCCAATGCTGGCGTAACTGCGTTGAGCACCGATATACATCGGTATCTAAGGACTCACTACTAAGTTTTGTGCATTAAAAAAACAAACACATGAGCCATCTATGACAGGCTAAAGCTAATGGCTTAAAGGCTTTGTTAAGGAAGCAGCATTAAGCTATTGCCCATCGACTGAACGCTGTCAACTGGTATCTACCAATACCCCCAATATTCATGACGAAAAATAGCCAAACCATCCTGGAAACTAAATACTTGGGCATATTTTATCGGAATCACGACTTTGCCATTTTTGTCAATATAACCATATTTATCGCCTTTTCTCACTACCGCCAAGCCTTCCGAAAAGGGATAAGCCATGTCGTATTGGCAATCAACCACTAGCTTGCCTTGGGTATCGACAAAGCCGTACTTACGAAGTTTTTCTACATAAATGAGCCCTTCTTTTTCTTCATCTTGGTGAGTGCTATAAATGGCACCTGATATTTTTTTGCCCATGCTGTCTAGTATAGCGTAGCGTTCGCCTTGGGGCGCAAAATATACATTGCCTACTTTTTGGGGTGCTTTGTCGAACTGAGGAGGCGTAATCATTTTCCCGTGGGTGTCCATGATGCCATGCTTGTCGTTGAGTGTTACTACCAGTACCCCTGGGTGCAACAAAGCAAAGCGATAGGCTTGAGGCGTATTGAGTACTTCTTTGCCCTTGATGTTTATCAAACCAGTTTTTTTGCCTTTTTCAAAGCTGAGCAATTGCGTTGTTAATACCTTTAGATTGTTGTATTGGGCAGGTATGAGCGGTTTGCCTGTTTTGTCAATGGCCCCCCAGTATTCCCCTTTTTTTACTAAACCAATTCCTTTATAAAAATCTTCGACCTTATCAAATTTATAATCAATTACTACCTTGCCTGTCGTATCTATCAAACCATATAACCCCTCTTTTTCAACTGCTTGCAAGCCCTCGGAAAAGTTGCCCGTTACATCGGTAAACTGCGGTGCAACGACCATCTTACCTGTAGTATCTATAAACCCATACAGGCTGTCCTTTTTTATAGCTGCCAAGCCACTAGAGAAGGTGTACACAGTTTTTAGCTTGGTTGGAATCACTTCTTTGCCTTGGCGGTCTACAAACCCATAATAGTCTGCTTTTTTTACTCTTGCGAGCCCATCATAAAAGAAAGTGGCTTTGTCATAAGTGGGTTGAATCAATACTTTGCCTTGGCGGTTTACAAAGCCATAAAGCCCGTTTTTTACGAATGAAGTTATAGGTTTGTTAGGTTCAAAAAAAATAGGGATGTCTGTTTTAAGGTCAATAAGGGTGTTAGTTTGGCGATTGAAAAGCCCATATTTTTTATCTTTTTGGAACATACACATAGGCGAGTGTATAAACAAATCTACTTTATCGTATACTACAGGGCATACTTCTTTGCCTGTGTTGTCTATATAACCCCATTTCCCCCCTTTTTTTACCGCAGCAATTCCTTCGGTAAAACCCGTGATAAGATCGTATTGAGGCTTTATTACAAACTCACCTTTAGCATTGATAAATCCATACTTGCCTTGGTATCGTACCCCAAAAAGTCCTTCGCCATACTTGCTGGGGTTCAGGTAGCCAAACTTAGCTTTAACGACTATCTTACCAGTTTTGTCTATAAAACCATACTTATATTTTTGTTGGATTGTACGTGTGATTATTATGGCTATAATAGCAATCGCTATGAGGGAATAAGAGATTTTTTTAGTCATATAGGGGACAGTTTTTAGGTAGTTGTTATCTAAGGAACGGTGTCAAAATAAATTTACATTCTTAACCTCATCTTTTTTGGACATGCTTCGTTAAAAAAACTTGCC
>NZ_CANLRP010000244.1 GCF_947493425.1 uncultured Microscilla sp.
TAAAACCATAAAACCATAAAACCATAAAACCATAAAACCATAAAACCATAAAACCATAAAACCATAAAACCATAAAAATGAAAAAACTATTAATAGCCACCAGCAAAGGATTGGCAGTGTATAAAAAAAACGCTGAAGGCAAATGGACATTTGATCAAATGCACTTTGTGGGCATGTCGGTATCGGTGGCAAGGCAAGACTCCCAAAACGGGTATTGGTGGGTGTGTCTGGCGCACAAACACTGGGGGACTAAGTTGCATTATTCTACAGATGAAGGCGCTACCTGGGCAGAAGTGCCTGCCCCCAAATACCCCCCGCAGGCCGAAATAAAACCAGGCAAACCTGCTACCCTCAAGTATGTTTGGCATCTGGAAATGGGACAAGCCCCTGGAGTACTATGGGCAGGCACCGAGCCAGGGGGCTTATTTAAAAGCATCGACAATGGGCAAAGTTTCGTGCTCAACGAAGCCCTCTGGAACGAACCGTCTCGCCCCGACCATTGGTTTGGCGGAGGACGCAACTATCCAGGCATTCATTCTATAGTGGTAGATTCTAGCAACTCCCAGCGAATATGGGTGGGCATTAGCTGTGCAGGGGTTTTTGAAACAGCCGATGGAGGCAATAGTTGGCAAATACGAAATAATGGTTTAAAGGCTGATTTTTTGCCCAACCCCCAAGCAGTAGTAGGGCACGACCCACACCTGATGTTGCAATGTGCACGCCATCCAGAAGTATTGTGGCAACAAAACCATTGCGGCATTTTTAGATCTACCAATGGTGCCCAAAACTGGCAGGAAGTAACCGACCCTACAGGCATTACCAAGTATGGTTTTACTATAGCCATAGATGATGATAACCCTGATCGGGCTTGGGTGATTCCGGCTACCAGCGATGACCGCCGGGTAGCAGTAGATGGGGCACTGGTAGTGTATTATACCGAAGATGGAGGCAAAACCTGGGCAGATTTTCGAGAGGGCTTGCCCCAGACACATTGTTTTGATATTGTATTGCGCCACTCGCTGGCACGCGAGCACCACACCATGGCTTTTGGCACTACTACGGGCAACTTGTTTTTATCAGAAGATGCCGGAGAGTCGTGGCAAGTCTTGAACCATTACCTGCCTAAGATTTGTAGTGTGCGATTTGCTATGTAAAAATGATGAAACAGCGGCAAGTCTTGGGTACCAATGTATATAATAAAAAAGAGGCTGCCTCATAAGTCTAATTTTATACCTGGCAGGTAGGCTGCCAGGTATGGCTATTGACATGATGGGTACTCGCCTACCAATAAACTGACAAAAAAAAGGTTTTAGCCTGGCTGATGGCAGACTAAAACCTTTGAGTTTCAAGTCGGGATAACTTCCTTATATAAATATATAGTTGTGACCAAGTGGTCTACATTACACACTTGCTAACTATCAAAGTTGTAAACACCTTACAAACTTGATAGCTGCCTATAGAGTAGGGAATAGCACGGATATTCATCGGCATCTACGGACTTGTCGCTTAAAGCACCGATATGCATCGGCATCTAAGGACTTGCCCCCTGCCAGAGCTGCTAACTAAATATCTTTCTTGAAATCAATTCTTTCATAATTTCATTGGTACCCGCATAAATACGCTGTACGCGCGCATCGGCATACGAGCGGGCAATCTGGTAATCCCAAATATAACCATACCCCCCGTGCAATTGTACACATTCATCGGCTACCTTGCACTGCAAATCGGTCAGCCAATACTTCACCATCGAGGCAGTAGCTCCATCCAGTTTACCTTCATCGTGCAGCTCGGTACAATAATCGGCAAAAACCCGCCCTATTTGTACCTCAGTAGCAAGCTCTGCCATTTTGTATTTGGTGTTCTGAAACTGCGCCACCGACTTGCCAAAAGCTTTGCGTTCTTTGGTATATTGAATAGTGGTTTCCAACGCTTTTTCGGCCGCACCTATAGCCCCTAGTCCCACTACCAAGCGTTCTTGCGCCAGCTTGTTCATCAAGTAACCAAAGCCTTTGCCCTCTTCGCCCAATAAATTTTCTTTAGGTACTTTTACATTGTCAAAAAACAATTCACAAGTATCCTGAGCGTGCAAACCCACCTTTTCAAAAGGCTTACCTTTGCTGAAACCCTCAGCGGAAGCCTCCATTAACAATAGTGAGGTTCCTTTGGCACCTTGGGTAGGATCAGTTTTTACGGCCACTACTACCAGGTCGGCAAGGTAACCATTGGTAATAAAGGTTTTAGACCCATTGACCAAGTAATGATCTCCTTTGTCTTCGGCAGTAGTACGCATGCTCTGCAAGTCGCTGCCTGCGCCTGGCTCGGTCATCGCAATCGCCAAAATACTTTCACCCGATACAGTTTTGGGCAAGTATTTTTGCTTTGTTTCCTCTGAACCATACTCTAGTATATAAGGTAGTACAATATCGTTGTGCAATGGGTAGCCTACTGCTGGTCCTGCACAACCCGACTGAGCAATTACCTCAGTAAAAATAGCATTGTAACGGAAGTCTTCAATCCCCAAACCTCCATAAGCTTCGGGTACTTGCATGCCCAAAAAGCCATTTTCACCTAACTTTAGCCACGATTCACGCGACACCATGTGGTCTTTTTCCCATTGGGCGTTGTGGGGGGTAATCTCCTGGGCTACAAAATCTGCCAATGACTGGCGAAATAACTCATGTTCTTCGTTGTATATTTTTCGGGGGATAAAATGCATATAATGTAAGTAGTTTGCAATTGATATTTTTCACTACAAATATAAACGAACTTTCTATAGTGGCTAGAGTGCAGCTCACAAATTTTTATTTATCTGCATTATTGTGCATATTTATTAGTCAATAGTCCATAGTATTTAGTCGATAGTCCATAGCTGATTTGAGTAAATGTTCACCTTGTTAAATACTGTAAACCAGTATTTTAAGATTGCGTACTCACTTTATTTTTAAAAGTGTTTCGGTTTTACGCCTAAACACCCAATTAAGTAGTTTTTAAATTCATAAATAACTGATAACCAGCAAACAACTTTGACTAAAATCACTGTGGAGTATTGTCAGTCTAAGAGTATGTTTAAATATCATAACCTGGGTTAAAAAAGTAATTTTTAACTCTGAAGACACGCTTTAAGCAATACTCTAAACAAAAATAATTCATTCAACAAAATTTAGTGGTCATGAGACAGTCATCTTCTTTTTATTTATTTTCAGCTGCTTTTTTCACCATTTTCATGGGATTTTTTTCTCCCCAAGTAAAAGCACAGGAATTTAGCAATGCAGGCGAATACTGGGACGCTATCATGAGTGCCCAAAGTAAAGTTATGAGCAAAAGCGTAGAGTATGTGTCTAAGTCGGTACACAGCGACAACGACCGGATCATTGAGCGCAAGCGACGTGCGGTAGTAAACCAAATAGACGAATCTTTGGCACGTTTAAAAGAGCTTAAGGCCTTTAATGGCAACGATCGCTTTCGCAAAGAAGCATTGGCTGTGCTACAGCAAATGAAAAATATTTACACCATTGAGTTTAAAGAAGCAAGTTCGCTCCAAAAAAACAGTCAAAGCTCTTACCTAGCAATGGAACGCTACTACAAGGCTCAAGACCGCGCTGAAGCCAAACTCGAACGCGCCGACAAACGCTTCAAGGCTGCCTCTAAGTACTTTGCCAAGCAAAACAACATCAAGATTGTAAATGAGGGAAAAAAAGACGATGCTATTGAAAAGATGGGACAGGTAAACCGTTATACTCGTTCTATTTACCTCATAGACTTCAAGCTGTCAAAAGCCAACGCAGGATTTATGGATGCCTTTGAAGCAAAAAAAGCAAGTGCTATGGAGCGCAACCGCAAAAAAACCCTGGCTGCAGCACGCGAAGCATTGAGCAAGCTTAAGGCAATCAAAGATTTTTATGGCAACTCAGATTACAAAAAAGCCGCCGAAAAAATAGCCAGGTACCGCAAAAAGTTTGCTTCTAAAGAATACACAGAATTGGTGACATTTACCAAAAACAGCAAAAAACTCACCCGCCAAGATGTAAAACGTGCCAACCAGATCATTAATGAATTGAACCAAAAGAACACCCAATATGTGCAAGCGTTTAATATGGCAGGGCGAGCACTGCGTCAACAATATACGCCTAAGCAATAAATGTTGATTGACCTGATCCTAACCACAAAAAAGCCCTATCATCACCTGGTAGGGCTTTTTTGTAGAAGCAAGTCATCTACCCATCAGCATATTATTTATACTGCCCCTGGCTTAGCTTCAATAATCCTATTTTGGCAGGTAAAGCCATCAATTTATTATGTGCAAACTTGAGTACCTTAAGCTTTTTGAGCCTATCCAGGTACAAAGGCAATTCGGTTAACTGGTTATGACTTATAATAAGGGTTTCGAGGTTGTCGAGCGCATTCATAGTTTCTGGCAGCCTTGTAATTTTGTTGTGTGATATATCCAATATTTTGAGTTTTTTCAACGATTTAATCTCGTAAGGTATTACCCATATTCCCTCTCTGGCATACGCTCTCTGCCAGGCAAGATTTTTCGTTTGTTTATGAACCCAGGAGGCAATGCTTTTTTTTTGGATGCCGCTATGAGCTTTTCATAAGCCCGCCAAAACTCGGACGAATCGCCTGTATAGCTTGCCCACAATAGATCACTTTTTTTGTCTAAAAAGCTATTATACTTGTTTACCATACCTTTGTTTTAAACACCATAACACCCCGAGTTATCATTATTGATGAAACTATCGGGCGAAGGAATATTGCTTGAATAAAACCCAGCAATGCCTCCTTGAATGTTTGACCTCGTGGCTATTATCTGAGGCAATGCGGCCTCCCAATGCCGTTTTTTCTCTGCAATGTAGGCTTGTTGTGTAGATGAAACCTTCATTTTTTCTAAGGCAGCAATGGCCTCTAAAGACACATAACTCATTGTATCATCTACGGCATCTACCAAAGCCTGTATTACTTTAGGTTGTTCAAATTTGGCCAGCAAAGTAGCTGCATAAGTTCGGTGGGTGTAATGGGCGTGTTTGAGTGCATATATGAGGCAAGATATTTTGCGTTTTTTTGCCCAGCGTTTCAGTTTTTTTTCATTCATTTCTATCAAGCCTGCCTGAACTAATAGGCGAGTAATGGTGTGCATGTTTTATCAGTTTAAGTAAGACCACAATTATATGCATGACAACGACAAAGCATTTCGATAGTTGATAAAAAAATGGAGTTTTTACAAAAAAGCGGGGGCACCTTTATGCCTCACAAGTAGCCTGCCTGATTTGAGCCCATATATTCGTAATTTGAGAATTACGAACCGACCGAAGGGAGCTCTGCTTTAGCTAATTACGAATTGAGCGAAGCCATTCATCATTAACTTACGCAAAGCTCCCTGTAAAGCTTAGTCCTGAGTTGCTAGTCCGTAGCGCCCACAGGTATCTACACCCTTGTATCACATTGATTTTCAGTCGTTTACAAAAAGCGTAGTTAAAAGGCCATAGTTTTTTAGTGTCGCTTTGCGCACATTCGTAATTCGTAATTCGTAATTGTTTAACTCTTAATTAAGCCATTCGTAATTAGCTCCAAAGACCTCCCACTTTCAAAAAAGTACCCATTTCCTTTCTACCTTGTGGCAAACCATAGTCGCTGAGCAAACTCATAAAATTGCCTACTTTCCATATTTGTTCAATAGATAGTAATTCTTGCAAAATGCCCACTTGTTTTTTGGTCAACTGGTCAAAAGCCACTGGGCGTTTGCCTACATACTCAAAGTTGAGCCTAAACAAGATATTATTGAGTGCCAACGACTCAAACATTGATACAGTTCTTATTTTTTCCAACAATACTTGGTTTACATGACTGGTTTGTTGCTCGTTCAACTCATCAAAAAAACCAGAGATAAAACTCTCCATATTGCCAAATTCGTCTACCCAGGGCAAGTTGGTTTGGACAATGGTTTCTTCGGCTTGCTGTTGTTCTTCGGCCACCGACCTACCCAATTGCTGCAGTAGTTCATTGAGCACTTCCTGGCGGTATTTAGGTTCGTCTAAACGATACAGGGCTATAGTAGCCGCCAGTTTTGTCCACTGATTTTGTGCCTGCTGGTACCACTGCCTAAAAAAGTCCGCGTGATTGTTGGCAGGTGTAGGGCTGGTAAGGTAACTCAATGCCAGCAATATGTTTGCCTGCACCATTTCATTTTCTTCCTCTTCAATGAAGTACTTAAGGGCAGGCACTATTTTTTTCTGAAAGGGGTAAAACCAAGCCAGTAAAAATATAGCCGCCTGTTTTTCTTCCATTGTTCCCCCTTCCAAAAAACCGAGGTATACTGGTATACCCTCAGCTACTCCATGATAGAGTTCTGCCATCACTGCTTCGTCTTCATTCTCAAAATTGAGAATATCGCGTTCATAGTTGAGCGAAGTGTGAATGTAGTATTCGGGATAACCCAAAGTGAGTCCCAGCAAATACTGCATAATCTTTTCTTTATCAGCCACCTGCTCGTACTTGAGCAAATCAATGAAATAGGGTACCGCCAAAACCGATGCCGGATAACGCGATCCTTGGTGAAACAAGTTGCCCCATAACTGCCACCAAGCTTCTTCGCGGGTTTCGTTATCTTCAGAACACAACTTCATAATTTGTAAAGGTACATCGGTTGCTTCGCCATAAGCATGGGTAGTGTTTTTCCAGTCTACTTCATACAATTTGTCAAAGTCAGGCAATGCCTTACGATCGCTTTGGCGGTTGAGCAACACCTGCAAATCAATAAAGTTTTGAGGAATTGCGTGTGCTTCCAACAACTCCCCCGTAATCTTATCTTCCCGCAACCACTGTTTTTCTACCAAAGTTTCCAATACTTGCTGCTGTACCTTGTTAAAACTCCGGTAATTCTGAATGGTATTGTCGCCAAACACCATCAACATAATCGCCTGGATAATAAAAGAGTTATGGTTTTGGGGTTGTAGGTGGCTCAACAACAAGGGCACCACGAGGGTAAACTGTTTTTTGCCAGTTTGCCTAAAGAGTGATACATGATTGGTCAAAAATAAAATATCAGCAGGTGTGGCGTGTTTTTCGCTTCGCGTACTGCCACGTTCGGTAATATCACTAAACAAAAACTCTTTGCGTACTCGCCTGTAAACCAAGTAAGTATCTCTGTAAAAGTTCATATAAGGCGAAGGCTCAACAAAGGCATTTACCACCTTACAAATAATATCGTCTGCTGTCTCAAAATTCAACGACCTCATCAGCTCTATCGAGGCAATATACGCCAAGCGTTTATTAGGGTGTTGTACATATTCATAACAAAGATCAATAGCCGCCTGTCGGTTCTCAGGTGTCACGTATATATTATATCCATAAAGATCACCCACATGAGTCAATATATGCGCCTGCATCTGTTCACTGGGGTAACGTTCCATCAACTCCCTAAAACCTTCTACAGACAGCCGCTTGCTGATTCCTTCGCATCGATAGGCAATAAAATAGCGCACAATCAAAAACTCATGCTCCATAGAGCATTCTTGCGCCAACAACTGGTCGAACACCTGAGGCAAGATATCAACAATAAGGTTGGTAATGGTAAAGTCAAACATAATACTCAACAAAAACTCCTGAGTTGCCTCGCAGTAGCTGGTGATCTGCTCGTATGTTTGTACAAAAGAAGCTTTAAGCACTTCCCCCTTGTTTTTATCATCCCAGTAAGCCGACACCACTTGCTTAAAATGCTCAAAATCCTGTGTCGACGGGTGATGTTTCAACCTCTCTAATAAGTCCTCCCAATCGACCCGAATGTTTTCTACGGTATAAATTGTCATTGTTTATCTTCTCAAAAAGCGATGGTATCAAATTATTGCTGTTTCAAATAAATGAGATTGTATAACAAAACCCAAATATTCTCTATCTTTGTGCCCTTATTTCCAGACACCGTCAGGTTTTAGATGTTTGGTATAAAACCAAAACCTGTGGCTGGTAGCCCATACTTGCCTCTTTTTGAATAAGAGAGCAACTATGTAGACAATAAGCGAAGTGTTAACCATTATGCCCCATACCAAGTTCGGCTCAAAACCTCGAACTTGTACCTGGAGGATTATAAACAGAACTTGTTTAAGGTTTTGGCATTGAGAGCAAAATGAGTAATTTTTCACATAGACGAGGCGTGGAAGGCGGAGTTTAGCCTAGCTAAATGAGCATTTTCACAACGAAGTATATGGGTAAAAGAACCATTTTGAATTATTTGAAAAAACCTTAAACAAGTTCACAGTCAACATCAGTTTTTTTGGTTAACTCATGTGGTTCAAAGTATAACTATTGATATTGCCTATTTTTGCTTTATGAACTTTACCCAAATCCTGCTGTATCCTTTTACTTTATTGTATGGCTTGATCACCGACTTTCGGAATCACCTCTACAACATAGGACAACGTCCCGCCATTAAATTTGACACCAACGTGATCAATGTAGGTAACCTTACCGTAGGAGGCACTGGCAAAACGCCCCACGTAGAATACCTCATTCGTTTGCTGGGCAAACACTACCAGGTAGCCACCCTGAGCCGGGGCTACGGCAGAGATTCAAAAGGATTTATTTTGGCAGATGCACAAGCCACGGCGGCTACCATAGGGGATGAACCTATGCAGTTTTACAAAAAATATGGCGCCCAGGCGGTAGTAAGTGTGGGAGAAGAAAGGGCGTTGGCTATTCCATATATTTTAACCGAACACCCCGAAGTACAAGTAATATTGCTGGATGATGCCTACCAGCACCGGGCGGTTACGCCTTCGTTCAATATTTTGCTGACCGATTATCAGCGCTTATTTTATATGGATCATCCCTTTCCGGCGGGTAGGCTACGCGAACGGCGCAGAGGCGCCAAAAGAGCCGATGTAGTCATTGTAAGTAAATGCCCCGACAATTTGGCGGCAGCCAAACAAGTAGAGATCAGGGCAAATATAAAAAAATACACGACACCCAATGTTGCGGTGTTTTTTACAGGCATTCGTTACCAAACACCCCAGCCCATATTTGCCAGTCCACCTTTAGGCGACAGCCTGCCCAAGAATGCTGTATTGGTAAGTGGTATTGCTCAGGGCGACTTGCTGGAGCAGCATGTAAGCCAGCACTTTAACCTTGCCAGTCATATTCGGTTTCGTGACCATAAAAATTATACTAAAGCCGATGCCGAGCGAGTCAAAAAAGCATTTGAGTCCGTAAGTAGCCATGACACTATTTTATTGACTACCGAAAAAGATTTTGTAAAATTGGGGGCAAAAACTTTTGAGCATATATTGGGCGATTTGCCTTTTTATTATATACCTATTGAAATTTATTTTTTAAATCAGCAATCAGTTTTTGATCAGCTGGTCAAAGAAGTCATTGTTTAGGAATAGTGAAAAAATAAATTACCGATTTTGAGGTAGGGATTTTATTCTGAGACGAGGCACTTTTTGCAGGCGTAGCCATAGCTACGGCTAAAAAAAGCTCCCAGTCCCGGCGGAATTGCCGGGGTAACGAAGTATCAGGGTGAAAGAGCACCTCCAAACTGAAAAGTTATTTTTTTTTCCGTTTCTTAGGAATGGTGAGAAATTAAATTACCATTCTTGAGGTAGAGGTTTTGTTTTGAGACGAGGCTATTTTTTGCGCC
>NZ_CANLRP010000245.1 GCF_947493425.1 uncultured Microscilla sp.
ATGGCAAGTTTTTTTAACGAAGCATGTCCAAAAAAGATGAGGTTAAGAATGTAAATTTATTTTGACACCGTTCCTTATGGTAAATAAATTGATCTCTACAATTAAATAATAATATCCAAAGGCAAGGGACTCCAGTAAATACCATCCAGGTTAATGTATTGCCCTTCATCAAAATACTTTCTCACGAGCATATCTAAGGTACGAATCTCATTGCGTGGTCTTTCGTTAGTTAAATACTCTTGCTTTGACTTAGTTTCTTTAAACGTTTTATAATCAGAAACTTGCTGTTCGAGTTGTTGTGTTTTAGTTTTCAATTGTTCTGTCAAAGTAGTGTATTTTGGGTCCTTACTATCAAGCTTATTGATACGCATATTCAGAGACTTAATATCTCCCTCTAGTGAGTTAATTTTAGCTTGAAACTGCTTCTCGTTTTTATCATAGTTTTTGTCATACTTAGGGTTTTTTACTTGTACTATATCCCGTGCATCTAGTTCTATAATTTGCCCGCCGCCTAAAGAGAGACATACGTGCGTACCGTTTTTTCCAATCACAATCACATCTCCACGTGGAATGTTTTGATATTGTCTACGTACTCGGTTTAACCAATCTTTTTGTTGTTGTTGCTTATTTATTTTTGAATTCTTTGTTGGCTTTAGCTTTTTGTTTACTTTTATTGAACCCCTGTGGTCACGGTAAATTTGTCTGGCAAGTTTAGGTATAGGGTCCGATGATTTTTGAACAGCTTGTTGATTGGCTTTTTTGATATAGCTTTTATCTACTAGCCCAGCATTGAAAGCAGCTAATAATACCGCATTCCAACAGTTGGCAGAGTCTGGTAAGGGTGCATCTTTTTCAGGGTTGTTGAGCCAATCTTTGAATGAAGTAGCCTGAGAACCCATCCATTTCATATCATCTTTCTGATTTTGAAGTTTTTGCATCTCAATAATCATCCTTTCAGACTCGGAACGCGTAGCATAGTGTGGTAACTTGAGATCCTGCTTGACAATACTATGTTTTTCACTATAACCTGTTGGTTTTAAACCTAATGCTCTGCCTATGTCATGTACATTTCTATAAACCGTCTGATCTTCTTCTAGCTCATCTAGTTTTCTCAAAAATGGCGCAGGGTGATAGTATCTGGCAATTTCTTCTTGTAATTGCATCTTTGAAATACTGGCTAATAGTTTCCCAAACTTCCCTTGCACTGGTGCCCCTTGCTGGGTATTGCCCAGTGATGACTTCATGTTACCCCCTTGCTTTAGCTGAGTAGGTTGCATACTCATTGCCTTATCGCCAATGTCGTCCGCTTCTTTCTCTAGCTTGGGGTCGTTGTTAATGCCTATGCCATTGTTGCCTTGAATGGTAGGTTGTACCCGTCCCTGGGCTTGTTGGCCAATGTGGGCGAGCTCGTGCCCCAGGTGCTTTTCTTTGCCAGGGGCTATCTCTACAGTATTGCCTTGGGCATAAGCTTCGGCTTTGAGCTGGGCGGGTTTGCCAGAGTTATAGTTTACCTTGGCTTGCGTTACATCTACCCCCATGATATTACTCACGTTGGCTTTTACTTGCGCCTCGTTTACATTGCCGCTGCTTTTGCTACTGCCAGTGTTGCGTTGTATGGGGCGTTGTTTTGCTTGTATGGGAACCTGTTTTGCCTGCACGGGAGCTTGTTTACTTTGAATAGGGGGCAAGTCACTTTGCGATGATTTTATGGCGCTTGCTGCCTTGTTTTGCACCACCTCTGGCAATTCTTTTTTTTGCACAGTAGGTTGATTTTGCGTCTGCTGTTGATTTTGGTCGGCTTCGTTGCTTTGCTGTAGTTTAGACATAAATGTTGTGATTACTTCTATTAGTTATAGGGGTAAAAGCAGGGTAGCCTCCCTTTGTAATCAGAGATTATTATTTTTTTTCAAGAAGACAGGAAAAACTTGATAGGGTGATATTAATTATTGATGAACTCAAAACTCTACAGATTTTATAACTATCTAATAAATCACTGATAATCAACACTTTAATCAGGTAAGGTGTTTCTAGTAAGTTTTAGAATAATATCTCAATATATTTCTAAAAGTAGTTTACTTACCTTGTATTCGGTAATTTTTTACGGGAAAACCAAATATTGTATTGACTTAGATATTTGTAGATCAATCTAAATTTAAAACATTAAACACTTGATTATCAACACCTTAGTTTATCGCTTGGATAATCTGTAGAGTTTTCAGTGATGAAGGTAAAAAAAAGATTGCCAGAGGTGGCAAAATTAAGCAAAACTCGTTGAACTATGCTTTTCTCAAAACGAGCACCAATACTCAACAGATGATACAACAAAGGGTTGATAACAGCGCGTTATCAACCCTTTGTTCCTTTTTATTTTTACCAAAAAATATAATTACATCCCAAAGTCAATAGAGACTTCTTTGATAGTGGCTTCTTTCGTTGAAACCACTTCTTCGGAGTTGGTCACGGCGTCTGCTTCATACATTGTCTCATTGGCATCGTCTTCGCCAAATGCATTGCGGGTATCTTCGCTTATGTCTATCTTTACTATGCACATAATATTCAATGTTTTAATTGGGTAATTGCTTATTTCTAAAACATCTTGAGACACTTAAAAGTTCATTCAGCGCTTTCTGGGTGTTGTTTTCTTCTTAGTTGCTGGTTTCTTTCGTGCAGTAGTTTTTTTAGGGGCTGGTTTGGCGCGGCGTCTACCCAAGCGGCTGGCAATAAACAACAATAAAGGAATGACCAACGAGCCCATAATCCACTCTTTGTTGTCGTTAAAAAACGTCACCCAACGCTTGGTTTCCGTGGTGACTACCTGCACACTTTTATCCAATACTGGCAAGTCTTGGTTATAGTCACCTTTGCGTACAATTACCTTTAGGTACAGGTCAAGTTTACCTTCTTTGCGTGGGGTCACATCCCACTCCCACAGGGTATACCCCCGGCGGCTTACCGCCTGAATCTCAGAACTATGTTTAAGTACTTCGAAATCTTGCGGGCTGGCAATTAGTTTTACCCCCATGGCGCTTCCTACCTTTATCTCTTGTATTTTCACTTTTTGCGAACCACGCACGTTTTTCACTATCGAGATACGGTCTTGTCCCCGCGAAAGCCTTACTTCAATGCGTTGCTTTTTGCCCACCCGCATCGAGTCTGGTATGTTATGTAAAAGGATTCCATCCGATTGAGCCGTTTCTCTGGAATTAAGGGCATTGCGGCTCTTATTGCTGCGGTCTGTCTTATTGCTACAGGCCGCCATTGCACCCACTAGCAACATGAGTAAAAATAATTTAGTAATAAAGGGGTTGTTCATCATCGGCAAAACATAAAATTGAACATTTACTCTACAAAGTTAAAGGTAATTCTAACAATATAAACAAATCAACCTTCAATGTCACATTATTTTAGCAAAGCCTTGGCTTTATCTTCATACACCTTGAGGTTAGTCAAATGCCTGGCAAATGTACCTGCTTTGGCAAAGTCATCTAAGGCCTTTTGTCCTTCTTCTTTCTTCAGGTAATACACCCCTCTGGCAAAATACGCCCACCCGCTTTTGTCGTCATACTTGAGCGCCTCTTCTATGTCTTTCCAGCTTTTGTCCAGCTGATTGTTTTCGGCATATAGCCACGCCCGGTTCCCTAAAATATACGCTTCTACCACATTTATTTCCAACGCTTTGTCTAACCAAACAAAAGCCGCTGTAGTGTCACCCTGTGCCGCTTTTACCAAGCCCAAATTGGCATAAGCCAAGTCTTGACGCTTGTTGAGCTCTATAGCCTTTTGCAGGTCTTTGGCAGCAGCCTCATACTTTTTTACTTTATACAACAAATACCCCCTACTACCCAAAGCGTCTGAGTTATTGGGGTTAAGCCTGATTACCTTATCCAAATCTTTGATGGCATCGTTGTACCTTTTCAGCTGCAGGTAGGTAGTAGCACGGCGAAAAAACACGTAACTAGAGTCTTGATACTGAGCAGCCACTACATTATAATCGGCAAGGGCTCCCTTGAGATCATCGCTGGCAAAACGTGCATTGGCTCGGTTATAATAAGCGTCCATGAGTACAGAATCGAGGGCAATGGCTTTATTATAATGATGGATCGCCCTGGAATAGTGTCCCATATTGAATAAGGCGATGCCTAAGTTGTTATAAATCTCTGAAAACGAACTGTCCCGCTTAATTCCCTCGGTATAATAGTAAATGGCTTGCTTATACTGCTGTTTCTTCAGGTTGACATTCCCTTTCAGGAAAAGGTTTACCATACCTTGGTCGTATTTTGATGGCTGACAGGCATAAAATGTGGTAGCTACGACTACCCCAAATAAAAGGTTACATAGTTTCTTTTGGACGTTCATATTACGTGTAACTTTATACAATAATTTTAACAATTCATCAGTTATTCAACTATTGAATGCACAAAACAAACAACAGGACATCAAGGTATCATTTGATGTAATAACCTGCATTTACGCACAAATAAGCGGCATTTATAGCAGGTTTTCTACTAATTTGATCTAAAAGTTCTTTTTATAGTAACTTTTGCAACACATTATTTTAATTTATCAAATTAGTGTACTATATTTGCTTAAAATAAGTCAATATTTTTTTTATTCCACGAAGGTAAGGTTTAATACGATGGCAAACACTGATAACAAAAAATTGATGAAAGATTTAGAGTCAGCAATCAAAGAGCTTAAAGCTGTTCACAAAAACAGGGAAGCTATTTTAAATGAGTTGACTACTAAAACTAAAAAAGACGGTAAATAAAAACCCTCTTTTATCCAATCATCAGGTACAGGCAACAGCTGTATCACATGATCGCTGTGCACTAAACAATAAATATTCTTCAAAGTACTATCAATGCTTACCATCCTCCAAATGTTAAGCATTTCTTTTTTACACCCTCTCTCTTTTTCTATAAACTTCCCTCATTCCCTAAAAAACTACACCTTATACATATTACAGCCAGGCAACCACGCTTTCAATTGCTGTTTTTCGGCTGGTGGCAAAGGGTTGTTTGCCAGATAAATTTCTTTGAGATTTGTAAGTTTACGCAATACTGTCGGCAGCCGAACAAATTGATTGTTACGCAAAATTAGCTTTCGCAAATTAGACAAACCAGCCAAAGTTGCAGGTAAATCAGTCAATTGATTATAGGCAAGGTCTAGTCGAACAAGTGATTGAAGTTGCCCCAATGAATCGGGCAAGCCTTGAAGGTAGTTGTGCCCCAGATTTAAGCTGCGTAATTGGGTCAGTTGCCCCAAACTTTTGGGCAATTTTAGCAAACGGTTATTAAACAAGCTCAAATAATCTAGTTTATGCAACTGCCCTATTTCTTCGGGCAAGTATTCTAAACGTACATGATTCAAAGACAAATTTATTAAATTTTGTAAACGTTTGATTTGGGCAGGCAATACAGGCAATGTATTGTGTGAAAAGATCAACTCGGTTAATTGATGCATTTGGGTAATAATAAGTGGGAAGTTTTGGAAGCTGTTTTCGTAAATACTCAATGACTTGAGTTGTTTTAATTCAATCATTTCGTCGGGTAGGTGGTCTAACTGGTTCTGTTGGAGAGTAAGTTGATGTAAGTGCTTTAGCTGCCCTATAGCGGCGGGAATAGTACCTATAGGATGATTGACAATTGATAAAGTGCGCTGGTTGAACCTGACAATATGTGAAGCCTTTAACTGATGGAGGTTTTTATGCACAAAACATTGGTACAGCTCCAGGTAACTATTCACCAAAGGTTGAAACTCAGGCTTGCCCAATGCTATTTGCAGGGCAAGTTCTACATTGGCTATTTCAGCAGAACCCAAAAGTTGTAAAAAACGATCTTGATCTTGTGCTGTCATTTTTGTTGAGTTAGTCAACAGGAGTTTTGTTAGATGATGTGCCTTTTCAAGTCGGCTTATTGCAAGGGTATGTGTTATTCATTCTTATATTTGTAAATATAACACCCAACAAAAACCTAAGAAACTCCTTCTATAGCCTGGTTTTGCGCCCCTTATCAATTTTCAACTCGTTTTACACTAATTCAAACGTGGGTCAGTAGGATAGTGCGACATCACCTTGTACTTGCCGCCCATTCTACGCAAAACACCTCGCCAAAACTGATCAGGCTCGGTATCAAAAATAAACTTAGCGTCTGAGGCACTCACCACCCAAGAGTTTTGCCCCAACTCTTGGTCTAGCTGTTCTTCGCCCCAGCCCGAATACCCCAGAAAAAAACGAATGTCCTGCTCTTGCAACTTACCCACCCGCAAATACGCCTTGAGTTGTTCATAGTCGCCCCCCCAAAAAATGCCTTTGGCTATTTCTACAGTATTGTCAAACAAATCGGGGGTACGATGAATAAAGTGTAGGGTGTCTTGTTGGACAGGACCGCCAACAAATAAGGGAACATCTTCCAGGATATCTTCTTCTAGCACATCTTTAAGGCTTACATTGGCTTTTTGGTTCAACACAAAACCAAAAGAACCTTTGTCGTTGTGCTCACAGAGCAGTACTACACTCCTCTCGAAGTTTCGATCACCAAGAAATGGTTCTGCTATAAGTAGGTCTCCTTTTTTGACTGATTGTTTTGACATAGATTGTTTTTTTAGATGCTATAAAAAGTCTTTAACTTCTCTTAATATTCAGCACACAACCTGATACTTTATCCAGCAGCGTTTTGCCTGGTAAGTTCATTCGGTGTAGTTTTGTGCCTTTTGCTCAATCATTCAGATTTGCATAATAATAAATCGCAATATCTTATACTATGAAAACGGAAACCTTTCGAGAAAAGATTAGTTTTTACCAACAACGTTTTGGCTATGAGGCACCTCAAATACCTGCCCCATCTCACCCCAAAACCGAGCTCATAATAGTCATTCCTTGCTACGACGAACCCAACCTTACAGGCACACTAGAGTCTTTGGCTACCTGCCAACCACCGCAAGCCCCAGTAGAAGTGATTGTAGTGGTCAATCAGGGAGTAAATACCCCTGAACATAGCATTGCCCAAAACCAACAAACCGTAGCACAAGCCAACGAGTGGATAGCTACAAATCATCAAGAATGGCTTACAGTACACATCATCAAGGCTTACAATTTGCCAAAAAAATCGGCTGGAGTGGGACTGGCCCGTAAAATAGGCATGGATGAAGCTTTGTATCGCTTAGGCGCTATAGGCAACAATGGAGGCATTGTATGCCTCGATGCCGACTGTAGGGTGGCATCCAATTATTTAGTAGCACTTGAGCAAGCCTTTGCCCAAGGTATTCAGTCAGCATCTATCCATTTCGAGCACCGCCCCGATGTGTCAGAAGTCCTACAGGAAGGCATTGTACAATACGAACTGTTTTTGCGTTATTATGTGGCTGCTTTACGCTTGGCGGGGTTTCCTTATGCCTACCACACTATAGGCTCTAGTATGGCAGTACGTGCCCATATTTATGCCCTTTCGGGAGGAATGAACCGTCGGAAGGCAGGCGAAGATTTTTATTTTTTGCACAAAATAGCGCCCTTGGGCAAATATTATGAAATAAGCCAAACTACAGTATACCCTTCATCGCGCACCTCGCATCGGGTACCCTTTGGCACAGGCAAAGCCCAACAAAAATGGCTAGACCATGCTCAAGAAACATTGTCTACTTATGATCCGAAGACTTTTAGTGACCTCAAGGCATTTTTGGACTGTAGCCCGCAATTGTTCCAAATAAATGACCACACATTAAAAGAACTGTACAAAACTTTTCCGGCGAGCATTCAAGCTTTTTTTGGTTGGGAGGAGTTTGCAGCACAGGTACAAGACATTGACCAAAAAACTGCTACTTTAGAAAGTTTTCTAAAGCGTTGGTACCATTGGCTCGATGGTTTAAAAATTCTCAAATACGTGCATTTTGCCCGCGATCATTATTACCCTGAAATACCCATTCACGAGGCAAGTCAGCAACTATTAAACATGCTCAAGCACCCTTCTTCGAGCTCTGCTAATGCCACAGCTTTGTTGGAAACTTACCGCACCATAGACAAAAGTCATCAGGGAATGGTGGCGTTTTTTTAGGCTTGAACTTTAGCAAAGCCAACCAAGAGAACGAAGAACGATCGCAAAGTTTTGTGTTGGTCACGGCAAGCCTAAGACCAACACAGAAGAGGTTGTTTGGGTTGGTTAGTCATCGCGCTGGTGGTAGAAAACTACCCAACTCTTGGTCTTTAGCAAAGCCAACCAAGAGAGCGAAGAACGATCGCAAAGTTTTGAATAAGCATCGTGTTGGTCACGGCAAGCCTAAGACCGACACAGGGGAGGCTGTTTGGGTTGATTGAAATTCGCCTACCCAACTCTTGGTCTTTAGCAAAGCCGACCAAGAGAACGAAGAACAATCGCAAAGTTTTGAATAAGCACTGTGTTGGTCACGGCAAGCCTAAGACCAACACAGGGGAGGCTGTTTGGGTTGATTGAAATTCGCCTACCCAACTCTTGGTCTTTAGCGAAGCCGACCAAGAGAACGAAGAACAATCGCAAAGTTTTGAATAAGCATCGTGTTGGTCACGGCAAGCCTAAGACCAACACAGAGGAGGCTGTTTGGGTTGGTTAGTCATCGCGCTGGTGGTAGAAAACTACCCAACTCTTGGTCTTTAGCAAAGCCAACCAAGAGAACGAAGAACGATTGTATCAAATAAAACAACCTTAACTTTTTCAGGGATTAATTATACTATTCAAACACCTCCATATAGTGAGATAAAAAGTTATATGTATCATCATCATATTCATAAAACCTATAAGAGCTATAAGGATACTCATCCAATGAGTTTGCTAACATCCACTTTCCCTGAAAAGGGTTATTATGTATATAATCTAACTTTTGTTCTATCACCTCTCTAGAGTCATACAAGGCATTTCTGGATTGTTTTTGCCAAAACTGATATTTTCTATCAGAAGCTTTTGCTTTGAAAAAACTCAATACTGCTGGGTGGTATTTTTTCAAGTCCTGAGATATTTTTTGTGCAGTAAATTTAAGAAAGTCTCTTTGCACGTCTTTTAATTCATGGGGAGGTTGTATTTTCCATAAAATATGGATATGATTAGGCATAATAACAAAGCCATATATTTTTGCTCGTTTTTTTTCAACCAAAAAATCAAGGCTTTTAATAATTAGGTTTTTATATTTCTCAGGAGATAAAAGGTTTTGCCACCGCAAAATAGTGGCTGTAAAAAATCCAATGTAGTGATGCTCTGGCAAATCTTCGTCCATAGGTATACCGTTTTAAAAGAATATTATGATTATAGACGTGAAGAAATAAAAATCGGCTACTTTCAGTTCTTGATCTTAAGTAATTAGTTTGAATAAGCACTGTGT
>NZ_CANLRP010000246.1 GCF_947493425.1 uncultured Microscilla sp.
CTCTATCCGTTAACGTGAACCATTAGGTTGTGCGTTGGGTGAGAATCCCCTCTGCTTTAGCTTGGGGAGCAGTCAATGTGATGATAAAAGAGAATGAAAAATAGCAAGATTGCATATTTATGGAGCAAAGGAGGTGTTGCCCTATTTGTAATGGCTACTTTGTTGCCTATGGTGCTGGCATTGGGGTATGCTTTTTCTTATAGCATAGGTTGGGTAGGCATACTATCTGAAGGTTTTACTCTTAAGCATTGGCAAAAGGCATTGCCCAATGGCGAAGTATGGCAATCTTTGGGTTACACCCTTTATGTTACCCTTGCCTCGCTACTACCTGCCACTATTGTAGCTTTGTTGTTGGCCACCCGTTTTAGGCGGGCAATTATAGGTAGTAAGCTTCATTACCTTATTTATTTCCCCTTGGCTATTCCAGCAATCGTAGCCGCCTTTTTTATTATGCAGTTGTTTGCCAAAACTGGGTTGTTGTCGCGGGTAGTTTATCAAATAGGCTTTATCGACCAATTGGCACAGTTTCCTGACCTGATCAATGACCAATATAGTGTAGGTATTTTGTGTGCAAACTGGTTACTGGCGACCCCTTTTTTAACAGTGATGTTTTTGGGGATGTACGATGGTGAACGGTTGGATGACTTACAACAGGTAGCCACTACATTGGGAGCAACGCGTACCCAAGCATATTTTAAAGTAATTATTCCGGCATTATGGCGTAAAGGCTACCCTACAGTGGTACTATATGGAATTTTTATTTTTGGGGCTTATGAGGTGCCCCTGCTATTGGGGCGACAGTCTCCTGAAATGATCTCGGTGCTTGCCACCCGTAAAATAAAAGGTCAGTATGATTTATTGCAATTGCCTGAAGGCTATGTTTTGGCAGTTATTTATTCTTTATTGATGATTATGAGCGTTTTATGGCTACTTCGCAAACAAAAGAAACGGCTTTGAACCAATCAGCCAACTGGTGGCGCATCGTTCGGGTACTTTTGGCGATGTGCTTGACAGGGGTGATATTGTTGCCTTTTTTGTTATTATTGGGTTTATCATTGAGTCGTCAGTGGATTTACCCCAACCTTTTGCCTCAGCAAGTAGGGCTAATGAATTGGGCACAGCTTTGGGGGTATCAACAAAACTTGCTACAAAGCTTGGGGGTATCGTTGGTACTTTCGCTAAGTGTTGCTTTTATTGCTACTTGGGCGGGGTTTTTTACTGGTCGTATGCTTGCTTATCATCCTTACGGCAGGCAATTGCTCAAACTGGCTTATTTGCCTTATGTCATTTCTCCTGTGATATACGCAGCTTGTCTCAAAGTATACTTTATTTGGTTTGGTCTCGATGCCCGGTTTTGGGGAGTATTGTTCGCACAACTTATTATTACTTATCCGTTTAGTGTTATTTTGTTTAGTGAATACTGGAGCTACCGTACCCAGGCACTAGAGCAGTTAGTAGCCACTTTGGGTGGTTCGCCTTGGCAAACTGTATGGAAAGTATTGGTACCGATTTCTCAAAACATATTATTAGTGAGTTTTTTTCAAACGTTTCTTATATCCTGGTTTGAATATGGGCTTACTCAGCTGATAGGCTTGGGCAAAGTACCTACCCTTACCCTCATGGTATTTGGCTATTTAAAAGAGGCTAATATCTATTTTGCTGCCTTGGCTTCGTGCTTGTTAGTCATGCCCCCCTTGCTATTGCTGTGGGTCAATAAAAAATATGTGTTAAAAGGGAGGGGAAGCGACTAAAAAAATACCCCCCAAGTAAATATGCAAGGGGGGAGAAAAGTATTCAAAATAGTTGTTTGGATAAGTAGATGCCTATTCAAACTCAACATCAAAAGTCAAAACGCCATAATCTTTCATTGTCAGCTGCTTATTAATGGCTTTTTTGTCAAATTTAGAAGGGTACAAGTCTCCTCCTAGCCAATCTTTCATTTCTTTGTACTCTGGGTGTTTAGGGTTTTTCATGATCATCATCAGATCCATATAACCCCAGGGACCACCACAGTCTTCAGGAGGGCAAGCATTTTTACCGCTGATACATACCGGATACGCTCCCCCTTCTGTTGGAGTTTGTATCTCTTCCAGCACCACATTGTGTTGCCAGTTGTCGCCAAAATCATAGGTATAAATGAGCTTGTCATTCTCCTTTTTTAGTAGTTGACTGAGCTTCACACCCCGATAATCTTCGCTTTCCATTTCTCCCCAGGGAGCGGGTGCTGCGTAAAAATTGTGTTTGTGTTCAAACTGGTGTAAGTGGCTGTTTTTCCACCCCATCGTAGTTTGAATGACCTTGTGCAGGTCGGGCAACAAAATATCTTGAGGTACTTGAATTTTCCTCCATATTACTGGGGTTACATCCATCAATGTAACCTTCAATTGGTATATTTTATTATTTGTGCTCATATCAATCTTGGTTTAAGATGATAAAGATTTAGTAAATAAAATTACACGTTGTTTGTTGCCCAAAAAAACGTAAAAATGAAGCGAAGGTTGTACTAATGTAGAATTAAATTTTAGGTAGCATTTTTTGAAAAAAATCGCAGGAATAAGCTTGATTTTGTGTACTTGGGCGAGTAACTTATACGGTTGCTTGATATTTTTTCCTGGTGAATAATCATTTTTTATAAAAATAAGCCTATAACAGGTCTACAAAAACTATAATAAAAATTACTTGGCTTGGCATAACCAAACATTTATGCCTAACTTGCGTAACTAAAATCTAAGTCAATTCACCTTCTCACTCACTTATAGTAAGAAGTAATTGATTTATAAAGAAGTGCAGAGAGATTGGGCTCGCAGAAGCACTGGCAACCTACTTATCCAAAAGAAAGGTGCTAAATCCTACCTGACTCGGTACGATCAGGAAATATAAATTGAATTACAGAAAAATCTAAAAATTCATTTTGAAGTGACCAAAGTATATATCCATACCTCAATATATGGTTATGTGACAACACACATACACACTAACAGAGGTAAGCCTATGTTTATCGGCTTATAATATAAGCAGCTGAAGGACGACTTTTTATATCATAACGAATTAGAACAAAAGGATAGAAAACAGATGATGATTGAGCAATTATTAAAGAAACGAATTTTTGTACTCGATGGGGCAATGGGTACAATGATTCAAAGATATAAATTTACTGAGGAGGACTACCGTGGCGAGCGATTTAAAGACTACGAACATCCTTTGCAGGGTAATAACGACTTGTTGTCTATTACTCAACCCGAAGCCATCAAAACTATTCATGGTAAATTTTTAGAGGCTGGAGCCGATATTCTGGAAACTAACACTTTTAGTGCTACTACCATTGCCATGGCAGATTATCACATGGAAGACCTGGTATATGAGCTCAATTATGAATCGGCAAAAATCGCTAAAGAAGTAGCCACCGAGTTTACCAATAAAAACCCTGACAAACCTCGTTTTGTAGCAGGTTCTATAGGGCCTACCAACCGTTCTGCCTCATTGTCCCCCGATGTAAACGACCCTGGCTTACGTAACATTACCTTTGACCAACTGGTGGTAGCGTATTATGAACAAGCCAAAGCACTGGTAGAGGGTGGTGTAGATATTTTACTGGTAGAAACCATCTTTGATACGCTCAATGCCAAAGCTGCCCTGTTTGCGATAGATAAATACTACGAAGACACCAACAAACGCCTTCCTATTATGGTGTCGGGTACCATCACCGATGCGGCTGGTCGTACCCTTTCGGGGCAAACCATCGAAGCATTTTTATATTCGGTATCTCACATGCCCATTCTAACCATAGGAGTTAACTGTGCCTTGGGAGCCGACCTGATGCGTCCTTATATTCAATCATTGGCAAAAAACGCCCCTTTTTTAGTATCAGCTCACCCCAACGCAGGTTTGCCTAATGAGTTTGGCGAATATGACCAAACCCCTGAAGAAATGGGAGCCATCATCAAAGAATTTTTAGAAAGCGGTTTTCTCAATGTAGTAGGTGGCTGTTGTGGTACTACGCCAGAGCACATTGCCGAGATTGCAAAAATAGTTGCTGAACACTCACCCAGAGTAATACCAGAGCAAGAGCGTTTGGCCACTTACAGTGGTATGGAGCCCTTGAAAGTAACTAAAGCCATCAATTTTGTAAATATTGGGGAGCGTACCAATGTGGCAGGATCGGCTAAGTTTCGCAAACTGATTAAAAACGAACAGTACGAAGATGCCCTCGCCATTGCCTTGCACCAGGTAGAAGGTGGTGCCCAGGTGATAGATGTAAACATGGACGAAGGAATGATTGAGTCTGAAGAGGTAATGACTACCTTTTTGAACCTGATTGCTTCTGAGCCTGACATTGCCCGTTTGCCTATAATGATTGACTCGTCTAAGTGGAGTGTGATAGAGGCAGGGCTGAAAGTGGTACAGGGTAAATCTATTGTCAATTCTATTTCGCTCAAAGAGGGGGAAGAAAACTTTAAAAATCAGGCAAGGCTAGTGCGCCGATATGGTGCTGCAGTGGTGGTCATGGCTTTTGATGAAACAGGTCAAGCAGATTCTTATGAACGTCGTATCGAAATTTGCGAACGTGCTTACCGTATTTTGGTCGATGAGGTGAAGTTTCCACCCGAAGACATTATTTTTGATCCCAACATTCTGACCGTTGCCACGGGAATGGAAGAGCACAACAACTACGCAGTAGACTTTATCAATGCTACCCGCTGGATCAAAGAAAACCTGCCTTATGCCAAGGTAAGCGGAGGGGTAAGTAACATCTCTTTTTCTTTTAGAGGCAACAATGTCATTCGTGAAGCCATGCACTCAGCATTTTTGTACCATGCCATCAAAGCTGGTTTGGACATGGGGATTGTAAATGCTGGAATGATTGAGGTATACGAAGACATTCCTAAAGATATGCTTACGCTGATAGAGGACGTATTGCTCAACCGCCATGCAGACGCTACCGATAAGCTCATTACTTTTGCCGAGCAGGTAAAAGGAAAGGGAAAGGTGCAGGTAAAAGACACTAAGTGGCGCGAAACTACCGTAGAAGAACGCCTCAAGCATGCATTGCTCAAGGGTATTACCGAGTTTATAGATGAAGACACTGAAGAAGCTCGTTTGAAATACGACCGGCCACTACACGTGATAGAAGGACCTTTGATGGATGGTATGAGTGTTGTAGGAGATTTGTTTGGTCAAGGAAAAATGTTTTTGCCTCAAGTAGTAAAAAGTGCCAGGGTGATGAAAAAATCGGTGGCGCACTTGATGCCTTTTATGGAAAAGGAAAAAGAAGAGGCCGTGGCACGGGGCGAGCTGGATACCAAAGGGGTAGGTAAAATATTGATGGCTACCGTAAAAGGCGACGTACACGACATAGGAAAAAACATTGTAGGGGTAGTGCTGGGGTGCAACAACTATGAAGTGATTGATTTGGGAGTAATGGTGCCCGCTCAGAAGATACTTGACACAGCCGTTAAGGAAAAAGTAGATGTGATAGGTCTGAGTGGTTTAATTACCCCTAGCCTTGATGAAATGGTAAATGTGGCCAATGAAATGGAACGTTTGGGCTTAGACATTCCTTTGTTGATTGGTGGTGCTACTACCTCAAGAATACACACTGCAGTAAAGATTGAACCTAAGTATAAAGGATCTGTGATTCACGTATTAGACGCGTCACGCAGTGTACCAGTAGTAAGTAACTTATTAAGCGACAACAACCGCGACAAGTTTGCGCAGGAGATCAAAGACGAATACGCCCGCATGCGCGAAGGGCATGCCAACCGTAAGCAAAACAAGAAGTTTTTGACCGCAGAGGCAGCCCGGAAAAACAAGTTTGCCATTAACTGGGACGAAACCAACGTGGTACGCCCGCAGTTTTTGGGTACCAAGGTGTTTGAAGACTACCCGTTGGAAGAAATTGTTGACTACATTGACTGGACACCTTTCTTCCAAACTTGGGAGCTACACGGCAAATACCCTAAGATATTGACCGACGATGTGGTAGGAGAGGAGGCCACCCGCTTGTTTGCCGATGCCCAGGAAATGCTTCAAAAGATTGTGACCGAAAAATGGCTTACGGCTAAAGCAGTATTTGGTTTTTTCCCGGCAAACACAATAAACGACGATGACATAGCGGTGTATGCTTATCAAAAAAACACTGTAGAAGCGCTTGCCAATGGTAATACTAACAACACCAATGATTGGGGCTTTGCCGAAGACCGTACCCAGACTATAGCATTGTCTCACGCATTGAGGCAGCAAGCCCAAAAAGCCAATACGGTACCAAATATTGCCTTGTCAGACTTTATAGCTCCTGCCGAAACGGGTATTCAAGATTACCTGGGTGGTTTTGCTGTATCGGTGTTTGGTGCCGAAGCCATCGCTAAAAAGTTTGAAGAAGATCACGACGACTTTAACTCAATTATGGTCAAAGCGCTTGCCGATCGTATGGCAGAGGCTTTTGCCGAATTATTGCACGAAAAAGTTCGTAAGGAATATTGGGGCTACGACCAGAGCGAAACCCTGTCTAATGAAGAATTGATCAAAGAACGTTACAAGGGTATTCGTCCGGCACCAGGTTACCCTGCTTGCCCTGATCATACCGAAAAAGTTACCTTATTTAAGTTATTAGATGCGCCAAACGCTACCGGGGTAGCACTTACCGAGAGTTTGGCAATGACTCCGGCAGCATCGGTATCTGGCTGGTATTTTTCTCACCCTCAGTCTAAATACTTTGGCTTAGGTAAAATAGAAAAAGACCAGGTAGAGAGTTACGCGGAGCGCAAAGGCATTTCGGTAGAAGAGGCTGAGAAATGGCTGAGCCCTAACCTGAATTACGACCGTTAATTGGTCTTATTTTGACTGTGATTGTAACACGAAAGTTGCCGGAAGTCTTTTCGGCAACTTTTTTTGTGCTTACTCAACTAAGGAATTGTTCAAAAATAAATTTACACTCTGAGGGGTGATTTTTCGCCTTGATACTTCGTTATTTTTATTGCCCGTAGCGCTGCTATGGGCGCAAAAAATAGCCTCGTCTCAAAACAAAACCTCTACCTCAAGAATGGTAATTTAATTTCTCACCATTCCTAACCTCTACCTGACGCAAGCATCTCTCGCTTGTGCCCAACCTGGCAAGTTCAATTTTCTGGCTTTGTACTCAGAAGGGTTTACTTGACACGATAGCAGTGTTTTTTGTAAAAACATGGAAGCTACAAGCTTCCGTAACTTTTTATACCTGCCAGGTTTTCAAAACCTGGCAGGTATGGATATTTATCTTTGTTATAGGTTTTAAAATGCTTGACGGAAATATTAAATTTCAATTCTCTATACTAGTAAAAACATGGAAGCTACAAGCTTCCGCAATGATAGGCACAAGTGAGAGATGCTTGCGCTAGAGTGGGTACTGATATTCAAAACAGCCCTAATCGCAAGTTTATCTATTTACAATAACCCTCTACTCCTATGTATACAACGCTTATTTACTTGTTTGCCACGCTTAGTTTTATGTCAGACTCGTTTATTGACAAAACCTATCAATATGTACCCCCAAGTGTGTATTTGAGGTTTTATGATAACCATACTTTTCATTTGCAATATACTCCTCAAGGCAAACTTACAAGGATGTTGCAAGGCAAATGGAAACAGCTTAACTCTAGAGAAATTGCTCTTTATCAATCTACTACTAAAGGCATTAATGTAGTTTTGTCTCAAACTACTTTTGCCCTACCTCAAGTCATTACTTTTAATAAAGACTTTAGCCAATTTGTTTTTCAAAACACTCGTTTTACTCTAGACAAACCAAACAAACCTTTGACAACAAAAACCCAATATGCTTTTGCTCAACAGGGTTATACCCAACAAAACCAAGTAAAAAGGTGGGAAATTAAGTTTGAAAAAAGTTACCAATTTTGTTTGAAGGTATTGGACGAAAAAAGCATTGAGAATGTAAGAGGCAAGTGGGCAAAGATAGATGAGCATCAAGTGGCATTGTTTGGGGTAAAAGGTAAGAAAAATGCTCGGCTACCTTTGCCGTCTGTGATTGTGTTTAACCCCAAGTTTACTCGCTTTGGCTTGGGCAATTATACCTTCCAACATTGACAATCTGATAAATAAGTATACAAAAAAAAATATTTCCACCTGGCACCGACGTGCGCCATCTTAGGTGTTAATTTACCGTGTAATAACTCACTCAAAATAACCACAAATCATAAAATGCAACGTGTAAATCGAAAAGGAAAGTGCTAAAGCCAAAACAGCGCAAATAGGCTAAATATTTGCGCTGTTTTGGTTACGTTATTTCGTGCAATTATTACGATTTATCGTGAGTGTTTATGCAGGTTATTCTTTATCGCTTAGAAAATTTATAAGTAATAAATTCCTTGTTTTTAGTAGTTATTGCCAACAAGTAGTTTCCTTTGGGTAAAATTCTTAAGTCCATCTCAATGTTTTGTTTGCCTGCTTTATAAGTATAAGACTGATGCGGAACACCTGCGGTATTTTTTATTTTAACATTATAAATCTTATCCTGAGGGTTGGTTGTATTAATAGATACCCGTTTGCCCTTCGAGTGCAGGGCAGCGGTTACAGGGGTGGCTTTTGCTACCTTATCTGGTGCTTTTGTACCAATCATTTTTAAGTTTGACTGAGCCTGCGCAGTGTACCCTATAGTTGCCAAAATCATTACCAATATTACGTGTATAAACCTTTTCATAACATTCAATATTTTATCTCTTAATTTGCCTGATTTACTATTATAAGTCACCTTTTTTAATGATGTACTGTGTCTGGTTAGAAAAGTTATAACGCGGGTGTAAGGTAGGCTAGTCTAATAGAGAAATTCCGTTTAAGTCGGTAGTAAGGTAAGCAGTCATCACATCAAAAAAGGGGAGCATGCCTAGCAACCCTTCGGCTAGTTTCTCTACGAAATTTCGTGATAAAACTTCGGCATCACTAAACTGATGAGTCACTAAAAACTGTTTATAGCGAATGAGGTCTATATTTTTGTTATCTTTTTTGAACCCCTTAGGAGCGGTTTTTACCTGATTGCCCTGTAGTTGCCCAAAATACTTCTTAAAAGAGGTGTTTTCCAGTACTTGTCGCAAGGGATCAGCATCAGCGTCTATTTGTTGTCTGATCAATAGCAGATCGGCAGCATTGGGACCAAAAAAACCTCCAGTAATAGAAGAGTTGCCCGGAGCCAGCTCAAAATGATACCCACCCCGGCGATTTTCTCCCAAACGTTCCAGGTGTCCGCCCCAATAAGTTTTATAGGGCGCTTTATTGGTCTCAGTAATGGGTTTAAAACCCTGCACTTTCAGTGCAGAACTTTAGTATTGCGAAAAAATCTATTA
>NZ_CANLRP010000247.1 GCF_947493425.1 uncultured Microscilla sp.
TATTGTTTTGTCACTTTAAAAATAGCTTACCTTTTTTAATTCTCCAATTTTCGGTTAACCATGCCGTTCGCAGTATAGATGAAGTTTTTGAAGAAGTGAACCAATCAGAGGTGATGTTTGGTGGGTAACTCTGATTGTTTTACCTACTATAGTTTAAGGTAACATATTAAAACCAATGATTTATGAATAATTTAAAAAGTATACTTTTGTTACTTTGGGTGTTGTACTATGCGGCTGGTACAGCACAAGCTCAAAGTGAACCGACTGACTTCCTCGATAAGGCATTTCATAAACAAAGACGAGATGCCCTAAGGCAACTGATGCCTGCCAAATCAGTGGCAGTGTTTTTTGCTAACCCTGTACGTAATCGTGCCAACGATGTAGAATATGTGTACCACCAAGATCCAGAGTTTTATTACCTAACAGGCTATCGTGAGCCCCATGCCCTGTTATTGATTTTTAAAGAATCACAAACCAATGCTACAGGCGACAAGTACAATGAAGTGTTATTTGTACAGCCCAAAAGTGCCTATATGGAAATGTGGACAGGGCGGCGGTTGGGTATCAAAGGGGCTAAAAATAAGTTAGGGTTTGCCCAGGTATACAATAATGACAAATTTCAGGATTTTTCAATCAACTTTACCCAGTTTAATAAAGTGTTACATTATCGTTTGCCCAACGATGTGCGCAATGGAGGCTTATACCGTCTGATACAACAGTTTAAAAGTAAATCAAAAATGCAGGCTGGACAGGCAGAACGTCCTAAAAACGATCCTAACAATAATTTGGATACCAAAACTTTACATCGCTTCATGTCACAGCTACGGGAAACTAAAACCGAAGAGGAGTTGATTTTGCTCAAAAAAGCCATTTTTATTTCTGCCATAGCCCAAAAAGAAGTAATGAAAGCAATGAAGCCCCAGATGTCGGAAAGCGAAGTACAAGGTATTCATGAATATGTATTTAAAAAGTACGGAGCAGAGTACGAAGGTTATCCTTCTATTGTAGGTGCTGGACACAATGGCTGCGTGTTGCATTACATTACCAACAATAAACCTAAATTAGGCAATGATTTGGTTTTGATGGACTTAGGGGCAGAATATCATGGGTATTCAGCAGATGTAACCCGTACTATTCCTGCAAATGGTAAGTTTAGTAAAGAACAAAAAGCCATTTATGACTTAGTGTATAAAGCACAAGAAGCTGGTTTTAAACAGTGTAAAGTAGGCAACGCATTTAATGATCCCCACCGTGCCGCAGTAAAAATAATTAATAAGGGTTTAGCTGAACTAGGGATCATTGGCAATGCTACCACCCGTCACCGATACTTTCCACATGGCACTTCACATTATCTGGGGTTAGATGTACACGACAAAGGGCGCTATGGAAAGTTTAAACACAACACAGTGATTACGGTAGAACCTGGTATTTATATACCTGAGGGCAGCCCTTGTGATAAAAAATGGTGGGGTATAGCAGTACGTATAGAAGATGATATATTGATTACCAACAAAGGCTGGATAAACTTGTCGGCAATGGCTCCCCGCAAATCGGATGAAATAGAAAAAACGATGGCAAAAAAAAGCCCTTTTGATGAAATAAAACTACCTGACTTGAATGAATTGATTAAAAAGAATAAATAAATCATACACAAAGAACTGGTGCTCCTAAGTGCTGGTTCTTTATGCTTATTTGGGTAAACTATCTTTAGTTGTTGGTTTCATTTTACACCACAAGACCTTTTTGTCAAATACTCCACCAATCAATAAATGATCTTTGTATGCCGCCGCAGCACTTGAGCCTGACAAACTATTCCCATTGTTGAGATACACTTCTTTTACTTCATAAATACCTTCCTGTTGGTATATAATCTTAATGACTTGGGAGGGTGATTTTTTCTGACTATCCTTTTGGTGAGCTACAAACGCAAAAAGCTTAGGGTGACAGCCCAGCCATAAATGACCTTTTTCGTCCAACTCTATATTATCTACACCTGTATATACCTTAATTGTTTCTACCAACTCTAGTGTGTGGTCAGGTTGGCGAGTATATGCTATCACCTCACCGTTGGTAGGGGAGGCAACAAAAATCATTTTCTTGTTAGAACTAATATTTATCCCATTGGCGTAAGCAATACCAGAAGTAGCCACCTTCATTGTTTTGCCATCATAGAAGTTGACCGAACCTAACGGTAACTTGAGATAGTCTTCCATAGTTCGGAGCCAGCCTTTGAGGTAGCGATGGTCATTGGTTACATAAAACTGCCGCTCACCTATTGCTACTACATCATTGGGCGAGGTCATCAATTTATGTTGTATACTTTCAAGGTAAACAAGTTGGGTGTCCCGAATCTCAAACCTTTCTATGGTTTGATGGGTGTTTAGTTTGGAGTGGTTTACCACAAATAGTAGCTCTTTGCCAGAAGACGTTCTAAAATAGCTCATGCCATGGGGGTGAAACTCTCGTTTAAAATCAGGCAACATGTTGATAGGCGTTGCATCAGGTTTTTTTAGGTCTAAATAATAGATACTACCCGGAGTAGGGGTAGGCTTGCCAGCCAATGTAGTACGACGCTTATCTACAGATAAATACGCAACCTCTTTTTGTCTATTGATAATGATGTCTTCTGCACCTCCAGCTGTTTTAACTACTTTTTCTGATCCGGCAAAGTGGGGCTTGATGCTTTTAAATACACCTGCATCGTACAGTGTCTTGATTACCAGTAAAACCAAAAAAAATAAAGCAAATGTTAAGCCTCTACTTATAATTTTTTTCATAACGATTGAGTTATTTTACAGTAATAAGTGTGTGTAAAGTTAATAAACGCCACCTTTTTTTAATGTTAAAAAGTGAAGCAAAGAATTAATTGGATAAAAAGAAATAACTACATTCATTATAAGTTAGTTGTTGACACATTCCTAAACAAAACAGAACTAATAAATTAATCCAATGAAACAAACAGCCATGTCGTGTAATGAAGTAGGTTATTTTTGTAGTTTTACTCAGCAAGGGTAAATCATAAAAAAATGTTTTATGTACAATGAAAAATATCGTGCATAAACAAATTATTTTTGCAAGATTACTTAATTCGTTATATTATCATTAATAACATTCAAATAGTATATATATGAAGTTGAAAAGCATTGTTTTACTGGGCTTAACCATAGCACAGGTAGGCATAGTTTCGGCAAAAACGCCTACATCTAAAAAACCTACACCGAAAACCTATCTTATTTATAAGAATTCACAGCTTTATTGGATCACTAATGGCGATACCACCAAAAAAGCTCCCAAAAACTGGTTTAACCTGGATGAAAAAAAAGACCAAGTACGGGGAGTAAGCACCGAGCTTGCCTATAAGAAGTTGTTGCGCAGAAAAAAATCTAAAACTGTCGTGGTAGCAGTCATTGACTCAGGAATAGACATTAAACACCCTGACCTTAAAGGTAAAATATGGGTGAACAAAAAAGAAATTGCAGGCAATGGCAAAGATGATGACAATAATGGTTATGTAGATGATATCAACGGTTGGGATTTTATTGGTGGCAAAGATGGTAAAGACGTAGATGCTGACACTTATGAAGTAACACGTGAACTTGTTCGTCTGGAGAAAAAGTTTGCCAATGTAGATGCGGAAAAACTAGATGATAAACAAAAAGAGGAATACAAGTATTTCTTGAAAGTAAAGAAAGCTTACCAAAAACAATATATGGAGGCTCGTCAGGGCTATAGTATTTTGCGTAAAATTTGGGAAGGATATCAACTGTTGCAGAAAGAGATGGGTAAAAAAGATTTTACCAAAAAAGACCTGAAAGAATTCAAAAGTGAGAAAGAAGAGGTAAACCGGGCAAAACAAATGTTAAACTTTGCTACAGCCAACGGTATCCCTCTCAATCAACTTGAGGCAGTGTTTAAGCAGTATGAGTCTATGTATAAGTATGGGGTAAACAAAGAGTTTGATCCTCGTTCCATTGTAGGAGATGATTACAGTAAGCTGAATGAAAAAGGATATGGCAACAACGAAGTGCAAGGACCTGATGCTGACCATGGAACTCACGTTGCTGGTATCATTGGCGCCAATAGAAAAAACAAAATTGGTATGAAGGGTGTAGCCCAAAATGTGAAAATTATGGTTTTGAGGGCAGTGCCTAACGGCGATGAGCGCGACAAAGATATAGCCAACGCGATTCGTTATGCAGTAGACAACGGAGCTAGAGTAGTAAATATGAGTTTTGGTAAGGCATATTCTCCTCATAAGTCGTATGTAGATGCAGCTGTGAAATATGCAGAAGAAAAAGGGGTACTATTGGTACATGCAGCGGGTAATGACCACGCCAATTTGGATGAAACCCCAAATTTTCCGAATAAAGTGTTCAAGGAGTCAGGTAAATCTGCAACCAACTGGATTGAGGTAGGGGCTTCGTCTTGGGGTGATGAAAAGAATTTTGTCGGGAATTTTTCTAACTATGGCAAAACTACAGTAGATGTTTTTGCTCCTGGTGTAGCTATTTATTCTACTACCCCTGACAACAAATATGCAGACCATGATGGGACCAGTATGGCAGCACCAGTAGTGTCAGGAGTAGCGGCCTTGTTGATGTCTTACTTTCCTAAACTGTCAGCAACAGATGTAAAGGAAATTATTTTGAAATCTTCTGTAAAATATACTGACAAAGAAATAAACAAGCCTGGTGGTAAAAGCAGCATTGTATTCAGTGAATTGTCGGTTACAGGTGGGATTGTAAACGTATACCAAGCAGTAAAAATGGCAAAGAAGTGGAAACCTAATAAGAAGTAAGTTCCATATAGAATTAATTAAAAAGCCTCGTAAAGTTAGTTTTGCGGGGCTTTTTAATTATGAAAATTTTATTTGCATGCTCCCCCTTAAGCCTTATGGTCTACTGCTAAGTTTAAGGGTACGACAGGTTTTTTCGGCAGCAGCCTGTTCTGCCTTTTTCTTACTAAATCCTGAGCCTTTGGCTACAGGCTCATCGTCTATAATGACCTGAGCTATAAATTGACGCTGGTGTTTGGAACCTTCTTCTCTAACAATTTCAAATTTAAGGTCGCGGTTGTTTTTTTGTGCCCATTCGATGATAATGCTTTTATAGTTTTGGTTATTTTCTATAATATCATCCAGGTCGAGGTGACCCAGCACAATTTTTCTGACAACAAATTTACGGCAGTAATGAAAGCCTTTGTCAAGGTATACAGCACCTACCAAAGCCTCCAGAGCGTCGCCCCCCATTGACTTGTAAGTAAAGTTACTTTTGGGATTACCCTCATATCGAATCAAATCTTGTATGCCCATTTTGCGGGAAAGCTGATTCAATGACTCACGGTTAACGATACGCGCACGTATTTCGGTTAAGAAGCCTTCTTCTTTGAATGGGTACTTTTTGAATAGATAGTCGGCAACTATGGCTCCCAAAATGGCATCGCCTAAATATTCCAGCCGCTCGTTCGATTCCTTAAATCCATCTTGCAGCGATTTGGATGCCGATGTATGACTTAGGGCAAGTTGATAAAGAGCAAGGTTAAACGGCTTGTGTCCTATGATTTGCTTGATAGCTATGGCAAGCCGTTTTTCTTCTTTGGAATGTTTACGAAGTAGTTTAGATAGAAATCTAAAAATCACTACATTTCTAATTTTTTAAATATTAAAGAAAAGTTATGACCTCCAAAACCAAACGTGTTACACAAGACATAATTTACTTCTCGTTCTTGTGCTTTGTTGAATGTAAAATTCAACTTTTGATCAAACTGTTCATCACCACTTACATGATTAATAGTAGGTGGAACTGTTTGGTGTTTGATGGCTAAGATACTTGCTACTGCCTCTATGGCACCAGCTGCACCTAGCAGGTGTCCGGTCATTGATTTGGTAGAGCTTATATTCAGATTATATGCGTGCTCTCCAAACACTTTTTGGATGGCTATAGCTTCACTTAAGTCTCCCAAAGGAGTAGAAGTGCCATGGACATTGATATAATCTATAGCTTCGGGTGCAATGCCTGCATCATTTAATGCATCTTTCATCACATTAATGGCTCCCAAACCTTCTGGATGGGGGGCTGTAAGATGGTAAGCATCCGAAGACATTCCTCCACCTACTAACTCAGCATATATAGTAGCACTTCTAGCTTTGGCGTGTTCGTATTCTTCTAGTATAAGAGCACCCCCACCTTCTCCCATCACAAAACCATCTCGGTCTTTATCGAAAGGGCGTGAGGCCGTTTCAGGAGAATCATTTCTTTGCGAAAGCGCTTTTAGGGCGTTAAAACCTCCTATACCTGATTCGGTAATAGCTGCTTCTGAACCACCAGATACTGCTAAATCAATTCTACCCAAACGGATATAATTGAAAGCATCTACCATGGCATTGGTTGCCGAAGCACAAGCCGAAACAGTTACATAGTTTGGACCTCTAAAACCATATTTGATAGATATATGACCTGCACTTAGGTCAGCAATCATCTTAGGAATAAAAAATGGATTAAACCTTGGAGTTCCATCTCCTTTGGCAAACTCTGAGACTTCATCCTGAAATGACTTCAAACCTCCAATACCCGCTCCCCATATTACACCAACCCTATCTTTATTGATTTTGTCAAGGTCGAGTTGAGCATCTTTGATTGCTTCTTCACTGGCAACCAAAGCATAGTGGGCAAATTTATCCATGCGGCGGTGTTCGCGGCGGTCAATGTGGTCATTGACATTGAAGTTTTTTACCTCGCAGGCAAATTGAGTTTTGAATTTTTCAGCGTCAAAACTAGTAATTGGAGCAGCCCCGCTTACCCCATTTTTCAACCCATCCCAGAAATCTGATACAGTGTTACCAATAGGAGTAAGTGAGCCTAATCCAGTTACTACAACTCTTCTTAAATTCATAAACAGAGTTTATTTTTTACTTAACGTTCTCTTCTAAGTAGGTGATAGCGTGCCCCACAGTAGCAATGTTTTCAGCATGATCGTCAGGAATAGAAATTTCAAATTCTTTTTCAAATTCCATGATCAGTTCAACAGTATCAAGAGAGTCGGCACCTAAATCGTTTGTGAAACTTGCTTCCTGAGTAACTTCTGACTCTTCTACACCAAGTTTGTCAATGATGATATTTTTAACTTTTTGTGCGATATCTGACATTTTTCAATAATAGTTTAGTTAAAAAACTTTGCAAAGAAATACATTAAAAATAATATTATCAAACAATTTTATCGATTCATGATTTGTTTTGCTGGAAATTGAAGGAATGTTAATTTTAATTCTCTTTTCTTACTAATTTGGCTTTCGCTGAGCAAATTCTCTTTTTGGTGTGGCAGATAGTAGATTTTGGTAGGACAGCAATCAGCAACTCTTTAAGTACAGTGCCTATTGAAAGCAGGTTTTGCATTTAAAGAGTTTATGTCTGTGATTCAGTATTGTTTAAAAACCAATTTCTGGTAGCATTACCAATATATTGTAATGGTTTGCCAAAATAGAGGCACTATTTGCTCAAAATTTAGTGCATATTGCCATTCAGTAACACAATTGGAAAACACTTAAAACAAAGTTCAAACACATTTAATCATTTAAAATGAAACCATTTTTTAACAAAACAAAAGTAATTGCTACTGTAGGTCCTGCAATTAATACCAAAGAGAAACTTCTTGAGATGGTATTGGCTGGTACAGATGTGTTTCGTTTAAATTTTTCGCATGGATCGCACGACGAGCATAAGAAGGTGATTCAGTACATCAGAGAATTAAACAAGGAACATAACCTGAACATTTGTATTCTTCAGGATTTGCAAGGACCTAAAATACGCTTGGGGGAAGTAGCTTCTGATCAGGAAATATTGAAACCCGGCAAAAAGGTAGTGATTACCAATGAGCCTATCAAGTCTACTGCAAAACGTATATATACCACGTACAAAGGCTTGATTAAAGATGTAAAGCCTGATGACCAGATTTTGATAGATGACGGTAAGATTGAGCTAAAGGTAATAGAAATCAAAGACAAAGAAGTAGTAACAGAGGTAATATATGGAGGACAGCTTAAGTCTAAAAAAGGAATTAATTTGCCAAGTACTGCTATTTCTTCTCCTTCGTTAACCGAAAAAGACACCAAAGACCTGATGTTTGGTTTGGCGCAAGGGGTAGACTGGATTGCTTTGTCTTTTGTGCGTTCGCCAATAGATGTATTGTTGCTTAAGCATATTATCAAGCAGCAAGGCAAAGAAACTAAAGTAATTGCCAAAATAGAAAAGCCAGAAGCAATCTCTCAGATTGACGAAATTATAGAAGCTACCGATGCTATTATGATTGCCCGTGGTGATTTAGGAGTGGAGGTAAAAATAGAGGAGGTTCCCATTATTCAAAAAATGGTGGCGTACAAGTGTCGTCAGGCAGGTAAACCTGTGATTATTGCTACCCAAATGCTGGAGAGTATGATTGATAACCCGCGTCCAACCCGTGCCGAAACTAATGATATTGCCAACGCAGTAATGGATGGGGCTGATACTTTGATGTTGAGCGGAGAAACCGCTGTAGGCAAATACCCTATAGAAACAGTGACGACTATGAACGAGACTATTCGTATCATGGAGCAAAAAACAGAAAGCATTTACCACAAAAAAGAAGTGCTGCACCGTAAGTCACCTACTTTTTATAATGATAGTATTATAGCCGCTGCTTGTGTGTTAGCTCAAGATACGCACGCCAAGGGGATATTAGGCATGACACAATCAGGGTATACTGCCTTTCAGGTAGCTCGTTTTCGCCCTAAGGCACACATCTTTATTTTTACAGCAAACCGAAAGCTACTCAATCGCTTAAGTTTAGTATGGGGGGTAAGGGCTTTTTATTATGATAAATTTACCTCGACTGATGATACTTTTGACGAAGTGTTAGAATTTTTGCAAACAGAAGAGCACATCCAAAGAGGGGATATATGCATCAACTTGGCAAGTATGCCTATAGCCAAGCGCCAACGAACCAATACTATTAAATTGTCTCAAATTTAGAGAGAATGATACGATATAATTTATTAGATATGATAATCCAGATTGAAACTGTGGCAGGTTTTGGTCTGGATTATTTTTTATAAGAGGCTGATCACTTACGTTTCGCCCAAATGGGAATCAGAAAATGAAACTTGTTCAAGTCCTAAATAGGCACTTGGGCTTATTTTTA
>NZ_CANLRP010000248.1 GCF_947493425.1 uncultured Microscilla sp.
TCCAATAGATTTTAAAGATACATTGTCTATTGGAGCCATTCACAGATTTTAAAATGGAGGATGGCGAACATGTTGATTTATTAAAATATATTTAATCTATATTAGCATCTAAATATAGTTGTAAGTAATAAACCCCTAACCCTTTGAATGAAGATCACAGGTAAAAAAATAATAAAGTTTTCTGTAAAATTTATTGTCTATAGTGTAGCCTCAGTGCTGCTGCTGTTTTCGGTGGTCTGGGGGGCTATTCAAATACCAGCTGCGCAACAATACCTGGTAGATCAGGCAACTGGCTACTTGCGTAAAAAGCTCAAAACCAAAGTAGATATAAAACGTGTCAATATAGAGTTTTTTAAAACGGTGGTATTGGAAGATATCTTTGTGGCAGATCGTCAAGACGACACCTTGCTATATGCCAAGAAATTTAAAGTCACGTTGCATAGTTTTTCGCTGTTAGACAAACAATTGCAAACCCAGGAAGTAGGCCTTGAAGGGGTCAACCTACACTTGCATCGCTCTTCTAAGTCGCCCGATTTCAATTATCAATTTTTGATTGACGCTTTTAGCAGCGATTCTACCAAAAAGCCTGAACCCAAAAAAGACAGTACAGCAGGCTGGGACATAGACTTGCACAAGGTACGCTTAAAAAACCTGAAACTACACTGGTGGGACGACCGCAGCAAGTTGTTTTTGCAAACCCAAATGAAAGATTTCAAAGCAGATTTTGAAACGTTGGGGTTGGAAAATAAGCACCCTATCATCAATGAATTGATGTTTGACGGGCTTGACTTGAAATTTAGACAGGCCCCTCATCAACAAGAAGATAGCGAAGCAGAAGTAACACTTCAGGACGAGCTGGAGGCAGGCAAAAAATTGACCCCAAAAGATAGCACCCAAAAAGCGGTGGCAGATACGCTTAATACTGCCTTGAACTCCAGTGGGTATAAAATTGACCTTAAATCTTTGGTGTTTAAAAATTGTAATTTCCGCTATGATGACGATTCTCGTAAGCCTGCCAACAGGAACAGTATTGACTACAACCATCTGGTAGCCAAAGACTTTAGTACTGATATAAGACAGATAAAAGTAGGAAAAAACAACCTTAGCTTTGACATTAGATCGTTGGCTTTTGCCGAAAAGAGTGGTTTTAGGTTAAGACAACTCGCCTTGAGTGTAGACCTGGATTACCCGCAGGTATCGATAGACGCCGGAAAGATACAAACCAACAATTCGGTATTTCACCGGGGCTTTAAGCTGCGTTTACCCTCCCTGGAAAGCATTGAAGCGTCCGTTGATTCTACTTTTTTTGATGCCGATTTTACCCAGGATTCGCTGGGTTTCAAAGACATTACTTTCTTTACCGGAGCGTTGCCCCCTGCCTTGCAAGACCAAACCGTAAAGTTTGGCGGAAGCATTAAGGCGGATAAAAACAAACTATATTTAGACAAGTTTATGGTGGGGTTCAATGCCCGCAACAGTTTTGAAACCACTTTGGAAGTTAATAACTTTACCGACTATGCCCAGGCACATTATAACTTAAACCTACATTATTTAAAAGTAGCCCCTGCCTTTTTACAAAGTTTGTTGCCTGCACCTTTGCCTGCCCAGTTGATGCTTGTACCTGATATTCGCACCGAACTCAAACTGAAGGGGTATTTGTCGCAGCTCGAAGGTGATTGTCTTTTGCAAACGGTTTTGGGAGAGCTGGAAAGCGATTTTACACTGCAAACCAATGCCAAATTTGACAATAATCGCCTAAAGGCCAACCTGAGCGGCAAAGCCATACAAGTAGGTACGCTTGTCGGAGTGGCAGATGTTGGTGCTTTGAATTTTTCGGCTTCTACCAGTATTACCCAGAGTCCCCACTTGTTTCGAGTCGATACTTTGAATGCCGATATCACTAGTTTTGAGTATAAAAAGTATGTGTATAAAGGCTTAAAAATTGCCAGCAAATTTGTAGACAATATTGCCGAAAGTAAGGTAGTTTATAAAGATGATGAGGCACATTTAGTATTGCGAAACGTAGTAAACCTCAGAGAAAAAAAGCCTACAGTGTTTTTGCTGGGCGATGTACACCAATTGCATTTAAAGAAGTTGAACTTGTTTGACCAAAAGCTGGACATCAAAACCCAAATAGTAGGCGAAATTCAAGGGTTTGATGCCGATAGTCTTACTGGATACTTAAAAGTAACTCATGCAAAGGTGGCGTATCAGAAAAGAAACCTGGAGCTTGACTCGCTTCGACTTACCATTAGCCAACAAGATAGCACACGTAATATCGTGCTAAAGTCAGATATAATGGATGCCCACGTCAAAGGGCAGTTTCACTTATCAGAGTTGCCCCAGGCGTTTGATATTTTTGCGCACAGTTATTATACCGGGTATGCGAGCGACTCGCTCAAACTCAAGCATACCGAACAGTTTACTGTCAATGCCCATGTACACAAAAATCCTCGTTTGTTGTATGCTTTTGTACCTACTCTTAAGCTTCCTTTCGAACTGGACATTGATGTTACTTTTGATGCCAGCACTAATTTTTTGATGGCACAAATAAGTACGCCAGCGCTTGAGTATGCAGGACAAAAAGCCAACAACTTTTACTTGAATCTACGCACCAGGCGCAACAAACTCAAGGTGTTTTGGTCGTGCTCCAACATTGAAACCAAAGAAAATATAGACATCAAATCGCCTATTTTCCGCACTACTATAGAAAAAGACAAGGCGTCGTTTAATTTTAGGGTAAAGTCTGACTCGCTTAAAACGGATATGGCATTGTATGGAAAGGTAAATGCTAAAACCGATACTTTTGCTATAGCCCTGCATGATTCTTTCATAGAAATAGAAAAGCAAAAGTGGAAATTTAAGCAAGATTGTAAAATTACTTTCAACCCTTACAATGAGTACTTGTTTGTAGATAGCCTGGCGCTGACCCACAACGACCAAAGCTTATTGCTACAGAGTCGTACCAATGATGATAACAAAATTGTACAGGAGCTTGATATTATCAAGTTTGACATTGATTCTATTCCTCTGTTGTTTGGCTTAAGTTCTTACAAACTGGGCGGGGTGATCAATGGCAACCTGGCAGTAACCAACGTGTTTGATATTGAAAAAATTATCAGCGATATTAAGGTGAAAAACCTTAGAGCAATGGACATAGCAATGGGTGACCTTACTTTGGGGGTGAGCGACAAAGATCTTACGGGGGTTACCAAGATACAAGTATTGCTGAAGGGCAGAAATAATCGCTTGCGTGCCAACGGTTCGTATGACCTCAACAAAGACAGCTTATACTTGTTTGCTGGAATATCTCAGATCAGGCTTGAACCCTTCAAGCCTTTGGTGTCTGACTATATAACCAAGTTACATGGCAGGTTGAGCGCCCGACTGCGCGTTGCCGGACCTTTACTTCATCCCAATATCAATGGAGATATTAGATTTAAAGGTAAAAACACAGTGCAGGTGAAAATGTTGGGCGAACCCCACTTTATCGAAGACCAACGCATTTACTTTGACGGTGACCAAATCAACTTTAAAAACTTTACGATTACTGATCAAAACGGACAAACCAATACAATCAATGGTAAAATCCATAACCTGGGCTTTAGTGCTTTTTATACCAACCTTAAGGTGAAGGGAGATAATTTTCAGTTGATGAAGTCAAGTGCTTATAATTTTAAAACCTTGTATGGTACCATTGTGAGCGACTATGACATTAAAGTAGATGGGTTGTTGGATGACCTGAAAATAAAAGCAGATGTTACTGTAAAGCCTGGTTCTAACGTGCATACATCGATAGATGACGAAGGGGCGGCCAGTGTAAGACGAAGCGATTTTATTAAGTTTGTAGATGCTGACTCTACCAAAACCAAAGACACCACTAAAGCAAGAGCTCAAACTGATCTTACTGGGTTTACGGTCAACTCAGTGATTAGGGTAACTCCCGAAACAAAGCTACATATCATCATAGATGAAGCTACCAACGACCGTATGGAGTGCTCGGGCACTACGACATTAAGTGTAAACATGGACAGTACAGGGGAAATTGAAATATCGGGCGACTATGTTATAGAAACCGGAAAGTACACTATGAACCTGTTTGAAGTGGTACGCAAAGAAATTGAAGTGCAGAAGGGGAGTAGTGTGCACTTTTTTGGTGACCCTATGCAAGGAATCATGAATATCACGGCTATTTATGAAACCAAAACCTCTACCTATAGTTTATTACAAGACCGTATTTCGTCAGACCAAGAGATAGAGCAGGCAAAACGAATTATTCCGGTACAGGTATTGGTACATTTACGGGGCAAGTTTCTGGAGCCCCAAATTAGTTTCGACATTGAGTTGCCCAAAGAGGAGGTGAGAAATCCCAGCCCAGCGCTTACCAGTAAACTCAATGAAATAAGGAATAACCAAAACGAGTTGTACAAGCAGGTTTTTGGGTTGATAGTATTGGGGCATTTTATTACTGCCGAAGAGGCACAGGGCAGCAATGGAGTAGATGTAACCTCTCAATTGGGGTCGGGGCTGAGTGGTTTTTTAAGTTCTCAGCTCAACAAATTGTCTGATGATTATTTGGGAGGAGTACAAATTGACCTTGATTTAAATAATAGGAGTGATTATTCGCAAGACCGCGAACTGGCGGTACAATTGTCCAAGAAATTTTTCAATGATCGACTCAAGGTATCGGTGGGTAGTTTTGTAAGCCTCGATAACCACGACAATAATGAAGAAAATTCGCACCAAAACCTGATAGGAGATGTAACAGTAGAGTATCGTTTGAATGAATCGGGTAATTTAAGCCTTAAGTTTTTTCGCCGAACCAACAACAATAGCTCTGCCGCAAGCGGTCTTACTCAGCAAAACAACCAAACTAATGGGTTTTCGGTGAGTTACCAGAAAAACTTTAATAAATTAGGGCACTTGTTTAGACGCAAAAAGGTGAAAAATAGTAGACCACCCAAAAAAGAAAAGACTCAGAAAGAAGATTCACAGAAAAAAAGCAAAAAGTCGACAGGCGAGGAAACAAAAAAGACGGAGGTAAAAGGGAAGGAAAGCAAGAAGAAAGAAAAAGAAGACTAAAATACTGTAGTAGCAGCAAGTCCTTAGATACCGATGAATATCGGTACAATTAGCCATAAGCTACAAGTAAGTATAACTCGCTCATTGTATGATAGTTATCCCCTGTTTGTTAGATGTATTTAATTCAGTCCTGGTGTGTATTAAAAAATAAAAACCACAAAAAAGCTTTTTTGTGGTTTTCTGAACTTACATTACACCTATTTAGATGTAAGAGAATTGCTGTTTTTCTGAGAGTTTTGAATACTCCTATGAAAGTAACTTGTACCTAAGATGCGTTTGTGTGGGTGTTGCCCCTATTGCGCGGGCTATTTTTAGGCAAAAAGTCATTTCATTTCTACTCTTTCCTTAAAACTTAAGCGTCAAACTTAGCGCTGCAAAGTTGCTAAAGGGGGTACTTTCCATAGAAGGTTGCAATCTAAAGCTCAGGTTTTCGTCCAGGTCAAAGTCCATCAGGTGGGCATCTACGTTGGCATCTACCATTTGTAAACCATACACCAATACCGAAAGAATAATCATGAAGTCCCGATCGCGTTTTGCCTGATCTTGAATAGTTTTAAGGTTTTCGGCAGTCAGGTTAAAAGATGCCTCATAGTTGGGGTCTTGGCTTTTTTTTACGTATTCGTTTCTAAACTGTAAAAAACGTTGGTGTTGACGGTTTATTTCCAGACCAAGCAAGGCACCTCCTCCATAAATAATGATTAGTTTCCAGGGTTTACGGTTATATATTTGTCCAAACCCTGGAAAAGCTGCCGAATACAACAAGGCTTTGCGGGGAGAGTTACTTCTTCGTTTTCGCTTTTTGCTCGATAACTGTCCCCCTTTTTTTATTACCACAGTATCTTTTACGGTGAGGGTAGGTTTTACCGTAGCCGGGGGCTTGGTTTGGGGCACTGAGTCTTGCACCTGAGCTTCAGACACACCTATGGACATTAGCAAAATACCCGCAAGGCAAAATAATACTCTATACAAGTTCATTTTCAAAAAATATTTGCACATCTTACGCTCTTTGTTAAAATTATAAATTTAATGTCATTAACCTTAAAAAACACTTCAAACCTTGCTACAGGCTGTTTTTCTACCAAAATCCTGTTAGATTCTTCATTTCATTGTTATTTTGGTTTATATTGTTACGTTTTTAAAAAAATATTTGCTACAAGTTTTGGGTTACGTTCTACTTTAATTTTGTATAAATGTTTACAAAAGCTGTAATACCTTACATTGAAGAAAACTTCGCGCAAATCAAAAAAAATAACAGAAATTATTTTTAAATAAAGTATTTTTGAACAATATTTGATCGCTTAAAATGCGTGAAATTCAAGGATGCAAATATAGCGGTTTCATTTAAAAACATATAAATTATGATGCGACGATTCACCCTTTTAGCTGCACTTGCTGTTTGTCTATTATCCTGTGGACCAGGAAACAAAACAACAAACACCACAAATGACAGTAAAAAGATTTTTCGCTTGAACCTGACAGGGGGACTGACTTCGCTTGATCCGGTTTTTGCCGATCAAAGAACAAACATTTGGGCTACTACTCAATTGTACAATGGGTTATTTACCTTTGGAGAAGATTTACACGTTCACCCTGAGTTGGCAGAAAACTACAAGATTTCTGAAGATGGGCTGACGTATACCTTCACCATCAAAAAAAATGTCTACTTTCATGACGACCAGGCTTTTAAAAATGGTCGGGGACGTGAAGTAATTGCCGATGATTTTGTTTACTCATTCAAGAGATTAATGGATCCTAGAACTGCCGCAAAAGGTTCTTGGATATTTGCCGACAAGGTAAAGCAAAGTGCCGACAAGAAATTGGCGGATGACTGGATTGAAAAAATAGATGATTATTCGTTTAAAATTACTCTTAATCGACGCTTTCCTGCATTTTTACAAATCTTGTCTATGCCGTTTACTTTTGTAGTAGCAAAAGAAGCAGTAGAGAAGTATAACAAAGATTTCAGAAAACACCCAGTAGGTACTGGTCCTTTTATGCTAAAGACCTGGAACGAAAAAGATCGTCTGATCTTGGTAAAAAATACCAAATACTGGAAACGTGACGTAAAAGACCAACCATTGCCTTACCTTGATGCGGTAGATGTATCGTTCATTGAAGATAAAAACCAAGCTTTCTTAAGCTTCGAAAAAGGTAGCTTACATTTTCTGACCAGTATCTCAGAAACTTCTCGTAACAAGATTCTTAACAAAGACGGAAGCATTAAAGATGACTTCAGCAGCAAGTTTGTAGTAGAGAAAAAACCTTATATGCTGACCGAGTATATTGGTATTTTGATGGAGGGCACCGATGAAAAAGCCAACCCATTACTCAATAAAAAGGTACGTAAGGCTTTGAGTTATGCCATTAACCGCAAAAACCTGATTTCGTTTATCAGAAATGGCTTAGGTACACCAGGTAGCCACGGTTTTATACCTGATGCACTCTCTTCGTTTGACTCTACACAAATTCAAGGGTACAAAGTAGACATTAAAAAAGCGCAGGAGTTACTAAAAGACGCCGGATACCCACAAGGCAAAGGTTTTCCTGAGATTACTTTGAGTACTTATACTACTGACAAAGAAATTGCCGGATTCTTGCAAAAGCAATGGGAAGATAATTTAGGAATAAAGGTGAAAATTGAAAGCAATCAGTTTGCTACCCACAAAGATATGGTAGACAACGCCAAAGTGAAGTTCTTCCGTGGTTCGTGGATTGGTGATTACCCAGATGCCGAAAACTTCCTCTCTTTGTTTTACAGCAAAAACTTCTCACCAGATGGACCTAATAAGACTCACTTTGCTGATGAGACTTATGATAAACTGTTTGAAGAAGCCCACGAAACAGACAACACTTTTACCCGATACTCTGATTACAATAAGATGGATCAGATCATTATGGACAATGCTCCAGTAATTGTATTGTTTTATGATGAAGTGTTGAACCTGAAGCAAAAAAATGTGACTGGTTTGAAAACCAACACAATGAACACGTTGGTACTTGAAAAAGTAGACCTTAAGTCGGGCAATAATGCTTCGGCAAACGCTGATGACAAAAAAGAAGAAAAGAAAGAGGAAAGCTCTAAGTAATCTTTTCACACTACTGTAGATATTATGAAAGCACGCAAAATTTGCGTGCTTTTTTGCTTTTAGGCCTAAAATAATGGCCTGCCTACTCCTTTTTCATTCCCCATGGGTCTTTCTGTTAAATCACTCATTAAAAATAACCCCTATAAACGATGAAAAAGTTGAGCTACCCCTTATTCATTCTTTTTGCAATAATGCTGATCGGTGTGAGCGCACAAGCACAGTTTAAGCAGCTAAAAATCGAAGGAAAAACCGTTTATGCTACACTTTCGGAAGAGGTGAAAGTGATATTTGAAACTGATAAAATAGACTTGGATGCTTACACCAGAGTAACAAGTATTCAAATCGAGCGCAAAGGTAAACCTACGCAAACATTTCGTAAGCTAAGGGTGAGGGTGATTTACACCAATGATCGATTATCAGGAAATAAACCCTTGAGCTACGACCTCAAAACCAAACGTGAATTTTTAAATACCGGGCTTTATATCTGTTTTCTGGCGAATACTCAAAAACACCCAAAACTCAAAGGACAATTGAAAATTGCCAATGGAAAACTTACTTCTACCGTAATTACTATGTATGCCCATTGCCAATCGTCTATGAAGAAAATATACTATCGTCTTGACAATGGGCAGTTTTTTATAAGTCGTGTCAAACAATACCCCAGAACGAATACTAACCCTAATAAACCTCCGTTTAAAAGCCCTGAAAATTCTTTAAAGCTTATCAAAAAGAAGAATGAATAAGGTTTACTTCCTAAAAAAATCTTATTTCCGCTATTTAATTTTGCAATCCCTCGTCTCCTGCCTAATTTGGTAAACTATTTACGATAAATATTATTTGAAAGCCCACTGTTTTTAGTAGTGGGATGAAAAATAGTTGCCGAATGGCAAATGATGTT
>NZ_CANLRP010000249.1 GCF_947493425.1 uncultured Microscilla sp.
GTGACGTGAAAAACCTAACTAAACAATTAAAAATCAAGGAAGTAAGTGATCAACTAATAGAAAATAAACCGTGATCAAATGAAGGAAAATAAGTGACGTGAAAAACCTAACTAAACAATTAAAAATCAAGGAAGTAAGTGATCAACTAATAGAAAATAAACCGTGATCAAATGAAGGAAAATAAGTGACGTGAAAAACCTAACTAAACAATTAAAAATCAAGGAAGTAAGTGATCAACTAATAGAAAATAAATCGTGATCAAATGAAGGAAAATAAGTGACGTGAAAAACCTAACTAAACAATTAAAAATCAAGGAAGTAAGTGTCAAATAAGTAAAGTAGAATAGTGATCAAACCAAGGAAAATAAGTGACAAACTAATTTAAAGTAAAACGTGATCAAACCAAGGAGGTAAGTGTCAAATAAGTAAAGTAGAATAGTGATCAAACTAATTTAAAGTAAAACGATCAAACTGAGGAAAATAAGTGATGTGAAAAACCTAATAATTAAGGAAGTAGGTGATCAAACTAAGGGAAATAGTGATTCAAACACCTAACTAATCAAAATTACCCTAAACAGAATAGTTAACTTTACAACGCAAGATAAACTTTATCCTGCGTTGTTTTTTGCTTTAGAGGGGAGCTTCAACTAAAAATCAAGTCAACAAAGGTTTACTGTAATTTGTATTGCATTCTATTCTTTATAGTTGTTTGAATGTTGTGTACTTGGGGCTTTTTTATATATGCAGATATAAGAAATATATACATTGGCAAAAAAAGGGAAATTACTTAAAAATAGACTACACCACCCTAAGCCTACCCCTTTTGCCCTATGACACTTGTCTTGTTAACAAGGACAAAACTTACATACACAATAAACTACCCTATATCTATTGTGAAGCACTTTGTTTTTTGTAATTTTAGTTAAAAGCAGCAAGCCAGTACGATTCAATGCTTTTATTGTCAGTTAGTTGTGCAACAAGCAAGGTGAATATATTACCTTGTAAGGCACCTGAGGCAATAGGGTAGTTGATGAAGTAATGGCTATTTTACTGTAAAATCACCTAAACTATTCTCATTATGCATTATACGAAAACTATAAGGCGTTTATTCCTGAGTGCCTTGGTCTTGTTGGCGCTTAGTTATTGGCAGGTGCCTGAAGTACATGCCCAAAAAGCTTACAAAAGTCGTTGGGACAAGGTAAATGGATTTTTGAAAAAGAAATTACCCAAATCAGCCCTCAAGGAAGTAGACGGCATTTATGCACAAGCCAAAAAAGATAAAAATTCAGCACAGCTTATTAAAGCCATTGTACATAAGCTAAAGTACGTGGTAATGGTAGAAGAAAATGACCTGGTAAAAAGTCTGACCGATTTGCAAACTGAGGTAAAAAATGCGGAGTTTCCGGTAAAACCCATGTTGCACTCTATGTTGGGGCAGGTCTACTGGCAATATTATCGCCGCAACCGTTGGCGTTACAATAACCGTACTGCCACTTCCAAAGATTTTGCCCAGGCTGATTTGAACACCTGGGATTTACGAAAAATTACAGAAGAAACGATGCATCAATACAAGCTTTCGCTGAAAGATGCTGAGAAGCTTAAAAAAGTAAAAGTAGATATTTACGACGAAATTATTGTAAAAGGTCACGCAGAGCAACGCAAGCTTCGCCCTACTTTGTATGATTTTCTTGCCCATCGAGCCATTAATTTTTTTAAAAGCTCAGAACCTAATCTCACCAAACCTGCTTATCAGTTTACCCTGAACAAACCTGAGTATTTGCAGGATGCAGCAGCTTTTGCTAAAATGAAAATAGAGTCACGTGATACTACTTCGTATAAGTATTATGCCTTGACTATTTTGCAAGACTTGGTCAAGTTTCATCAAAACGACAAAGATTTGTCATCATTGGTAGACGCTGACCTTGCCCGCTTAAAGTTTGTATACAACCACTTGAGCACCACCATCAAAAAAGACTTGTATCGTGAAGCCTTGGAACGTTTAGAAAAACGTAGCATTAAGTTTCCTATTTCTACGGAAGTGACTTATGCCATTGCCAATATTTATTACCAACAAGGTAGGAGCCACAACCCTTTGCGACTGGACAAAAAGAAATGGAAGCTAAAAACAGCCATTGAAATATGTGATAAAGCAATTGCTCGTTTTCCTAAATCGCGGGGGGGTCAAAAATGTGAAAACCTGAAAATAAGAATATTCAGCAAGAGCGTAAGCGTGCAAACTGAGCGAGTAAATGTACCTGAGCAGCCTTTTAGAGTAAGTGTACAGTATAAAAACACTGATCAAATGCATTGGCGGGTATATAAGATAGACTTAGACTGGCTGCAAAAAACTTATCTTGCCTGTAACCCTAAAAGCCACGCCCAAGCTTGTTTTTTAGAAGCCACCTATCAACTAAAACCTTTACATAGCTGGAGTACCAAATTGCCAGATGATAAAGATTATCAAATGCATCGTGTAGAAACCAAGATTCCAGCCTTGCCTTTGGGCAATTATATGATAGTAGCAAGTGTATCGCCTAATTTTGAAACCAAGGGCAATGCAGTGGCAAGCGATTTAGTGACTGTGAGTAGTTTAAGTTATATCAACCGCAGTCTTCGCTACAAAGGCATTAGTCAGGTATATGTTTTAGACAGAACATCCGGCAAGCCTGTAGCAGGGGTAAAAGCTACCTTAAAGATGCGCCGTTATGACAGTAAAAAACGGTCATACCTGATAGAAAATGGAGGTACTTATTCATCTAACAAGGAAGGCTACATAGAAATACCTTATACAGAGGATTATTATAAACGTAATTTTTGGCTGGAGTTTGAAAAAGGCAAAGACTGGCTGTCTACCCTTGACCTGAACTCATACAAATATAAATCGCGCTATGGCAACTTGTACCGTTATAAATATACCGATAGTAAACGCACTTACACCAAAACTTTTTTCTTTTTAGATCGAAAGATTTACCGCCCAGGGCAAACAGTTTATTTCAAGGGGTTGGTCTTAAACACAGACGGAGATAAGCACGACATTAAGGCAAACTACAAAACTACGGTAACCTTATATGATGTGAATGGTCAAAAGGCTGGTAAGCTTAACCTGACAACCAATGAGTTTGGCACATTTAACGGTTCGTTTATAGCGCCTAATAAAGGCTTGAACGGCAATATGCGCATCAAAGATGCACACGGAAGCATCAGCTTTTCAGTAGAAGACTACAAGCGCCCTAAGTTTGAGGTAAGCTTTAAACCAGTAAAAGGTAGTTTTAAGATAAATGATATGGTAACGGTTACAGGTAAAGCCAAGGCATATTCAGGAGCTAATATTGATGGAGCTGAGGTAAAATACCGTGTGGTGCGTAAAGCAAGCTTTCCACGGTGGTATTATTACTATTATGGTTATTCGCCATATTCGCCTAGTATGCAAATTACCAAAGGAACTGCCACCACCAATGCCCAAGGTGAGTTTGAGGTAAAATTTAAGGCTATTCCAGACTTAAGTGTAGACAAAGGCACAGACCCTACTTTTACTTATTGGGTATATGCCGATGTAACCGACATGAATGGTGAAACCCATAGCAGTAGCACTACCGCAGCGGTGGGGTATCGTTCGCTCAAAGTAAGTGTATCTGTGGGAGCACAGGTAAACCAAAGCAAAAAAGCCTCTTGGAAAATTAATACCAAAAACCTCAATGGACAGTTTCAGACAACCAGTGGTATTATTACTATTCATCAACTTCAGCAGCCCAAAAGAGTATTACGGGCACGTAAATGGGCACAACCCAATAAATTTATCCATACCCCTATCGAGTGGGAAAAGTGGTTTCCGAATGACTTGTACCGCAATGAAAACAATAAGTACAAGTGGAAGAAAGAAAAAGAGGTATGGAACGCGAAATTTGCCACCAAAGAAAAAGATAAAGCCAGCCGTTTATTGAATATTACCAACATAGCTAAATGGAAACAAGGGGCTTATGTATTGGAAATAAAAGCCAAAGATGCGCAAGGTAAAGAGGTGAAAGCGGTAAAATACTTTACTGTGTACGACCCTAAAGCCAAGAGCATACCTACCTCCCAAATGCTTTATTTCAAAAAAGAAAAAATGAAAGTAGAGCCTGGCGAAAAAGCACAAATGTTGTTGGGTTCGGCAGCCAAAGGAGTACAGGTATTGTATGAAATAGAGCACAACAATAAGATTGTGGCAAAGCGTTGGGTGAAGCTGAATAAAAATCAGAAAATGATTGAAGTACTGGCCAAAGAAGAGTACCGAGGTAATTTTGGGGTACACTTTACTTTTGTCAAAAACAACCGCTGGTACCACCGTGACGAAACTGTATATGTTCCGCGTACCAACAAAGAGCTGGACATTAGCTTTGAAACTTTCCGAAACAAACTTAAGCCAGGAGAGAAAGAAGAATGGCGGATAAAGATTGCAGGTAAAAAAGGAGATAAAGTAGCTGCCGAAATGGTCGCTACCCTGTATGATGCTTCCTTAGATGTTTTCCGTGCCAATGCATTTAGTTTCGGTATTTATAACTCTTATTATGCCCGTATGCGCTGGGACAGTCGCGGAGGATTTGTGACCAGTAACTTTAATGTTTATGCACGCGATTGGAATGACCGTACGAAATATGTGAAATCTAAAAGTTATGATTACCTCAATTGGTTTGGGTATTCGTATGGTCGTCGCAAGTATTATGACCGTCGCCGTTTTAGAAAAGAAAAAGCCAGTAGTGCAGGGAACACATCGACTCCAACAAAAGTAATGGAGGAAGTGCATGATGTAGCCGTACCTACCCCTAAAATGGCGGTAGCTACCAAAGAAAGCAAGAGTAAAGTGGTTGCTGGTGTTGCAGTAGCCGACAAGCAACAAAGTGCTCCTGTAGCTAAAAAAGCCTCCGGAGGCAGCGGGGGTAGTCTAGACCAAGTAAAGGCACGGACTAATTTTAACGAAACAGCTTTCTTTTACCCTAGCTTGCGCACCAATGAAAAAGGCGAAATCATTGTGAAGTTTACGGTGCCTGAGGCGCTTACCAAGTGGAAAATGAGAGGGTTTGCTCATACCAAAGACCTAAAGTATGGCTTTGCCAGCAATGAGTTGGTGACCCAAAAAGAATTGATGGTGGTGCCTAATGCGCCTCGTTTTTTCCGCGAAAGCGACCAAATGACTTTTATGTCTAAAATCTCTAATGTATCAGAGAAGGATTTGACTGGGTCGGCGCAATTATTTTTGTTTGATGCCATTACCAATAAGCCTATTGATAAGCAATTGGGTAACACCAATGCACAGCTCAATTTTCAGGCTAAAGCCGGACAAAGCACTGTGGTAAAGTGGAAACTAACAATACCCGTAGGTGTGCAGGCAATTACTTATAGAGTAGTAGCCAAAGCTGGTAAATTCTCAGATGGAGAAGAAATGACTTTACCCGTATTGACCAACCGTATGTTGGTGACCGAAACAATGCCTTTGCCTATTCGCAGCAATCAAACCAAAACTTTTGAGTTGAAAAAGCTGATGGCAAGTGGCAAGTCTAAAACCTTGAAGCACCATAAATATACCCTTGAGTTTACTTCTAACCCAGCTTGGTATGCTATTCAGGCGTTGCCTTATTTGATGGAGTTTCCGCACGAATGTGCTGAGCAAACTTTTAGTCGTTTTTATGCCAATAGCATTGCGGCACATGTAGCCAACTCAAGCCCCAAAATCAAGAAAGTATTTGATACCTGGAAAAATATCCAACCGGATGCTTTATTGAGTAACCTGGAAAAAAACCAAGAGTTGAAATCGTTGATTTTGAGTGAAACACCCTGGGTGATGAACTCAAAGAGTGAGTCAGAGCGTAAACGTCGTTTGGGGGTACTGTTCGACCTAAATCGAATGGCAAATGAGCTGGAAAAAGCGTTGACCAAGCTTATCAAAAAGCAAAAAAGCGACGGTGCCTGGGCTTGGTTTGATGGGGGGTACCCTGATCGTTACATTACCCAACACATTGCCACTGGTATGGGGCATTTAGATAACCTGGGAGTGAAAAAGGTGAGAGAAGACAAAAAAGCCTGGAGAATGACCACCAAGGCTATTCAGTTTTTAGACCGCAAAATTTATGATGACCACGAAGAACTAAAACGCTTGGCACGCAAAGGTTTGATTAAATTAGCCGATGATCACTTGGGTTATATGCAAATGCAATATTTGTACATGCGTAGCTTCTTCAAAGATGTAAAACTGAACAAAGACTACCAAAAAGCTTTTGATTATTACTTTGGTCAAGCCAAAAAATACTGGACTAAAAAGAGTTTGTATATGCAAGGCATGTTGGCGCTTGGGTTGTTCCGTTACGACGAAAAGCCTGTGCCAATGGCGATTGTGAAGTCGTTGAAAGAGCGGGCTTTGTACAACGACGAAATGGGTATGTACTGGAAGCAAACAGGAGGTTATTACTGGTATCAGGCACCTATTGAAACACAAGCTTTGATGGTAGAGGTGTTTGACGAAGTAGCAAAAGACCAAAAGGCAGTAGATGATTTGCGTACTTTCTTATTGAAGTCTAAGCAGACTCAAGATTGGAAAACCACCCGTGCGACTACTGAGGCTTGTTATGCGTTGTTGCTACGAGGTAGCAATTGGCTAACCAGCGAGAAACAAGTAGAAATAACTGTAGGTGGGCAAAAGGTAAACCCGTTTGACGAAAGTAGCCCCGCCAAAGTAGAAGCAGGTACTGGTTATTTCAAAAAGTCGTGGAACGCAGATAATATTACCGCTGATATGGGTAAAGTAGTTGTGGCTAAAAAAGACAAAGGCGTTGCCTGGGGTGCGGTATACTGGCAGTATTTTGAGCAGCTAGACAAGATTACAACGGCTAAAACTCCATTAGCATTAAAAAAACAATTGTTTTTGCAAAAAATGTCAGATGCTGGACCAGTAATTTCACCGATCAAAAAAGGCACTAAAGTAAAAGTGGGTGACTTGATCAAAGTACGCATTGAGTTAAGGGTAGACCGATTGATGGAGTATGTACACATGAAAGATATGCGAGCGGCTGGATTAGAGCCCGTAAACACCATTTCACGCTACAAGTGGCAAGATGGTTTGGGATATTATGAAAGTACCCGCGATGCAGCTACTCACTTCTTTTTTGGAGCATTGCCCAAAGGGGTATATGTATTTGAGTATGCCTTGAGGGTAAGTCACGCAGGAGATTTCTCAAATGGGGTGACTACCATTCAGTGTATGTATGCCCCCGAATTTGCCAGTCATTCAGAAGGTGTACGAGTGAAGTTTGAGGAGAAGTAAGTTAGGTGTAAAGTGCAAGCAACAAGCTATAAGTGTTGTTGTAAAAGCATGAGCACACACAATTTTGAACCACTCAAGGCTTGGGCTTTGGGTGGTTTTTTAATGATATATTGAGCTTTGTTATGGGGTACCTTACCATATGGCAAAAGGAATGAAAGATTGTGAATTGTTGTAGTCAATGGTTGTTGTAAGTTGGCGTATTTTGAAGTATATAGCTGCTCATAAAACAAAAGATAAAACCCAAGTACACAGTTTCCAGCCGCTTGTAAAAACTGCTTACACCAAATAATAAAAACTAAAAATCAATCCAGTACCTACGCTCATGGCAAAGCCTGAGATAATTTCGGGCAAGGTATGTTTGTGTAGGTAATAACGCGACCACGCCACCAATACGGCAAAGCCCAAGGCAAAGTAAGCAATGGTAGGGTAGCCCTGTAACAAAAACGAAAAAGTAAGCCCAATACCCATCATGTGGGCGCTGGTTTTGTGCACCACAAAGTTAACCGCAAAGGCAAGTACACATAACAGCAGTAAAAATACAAAAGAGGAGAGGAGCACTTTGGGAGCTTCAATAGCATAAAAAAGCCCACAGGCGGCCATTAATGAAAACATACCCACAGTATACACCTGCTTACGTTGACTACGTACCTCTACACTCATATTAGTAATTTTCTTACGCATAATTTGTACTATTACATAACAAGATGGAATAAGTACCAGAAAGAAAAAGGCAAATAGTGTCCAGTAGATAGAATCTTGAAGTGGCAGCATGAGGCGTAACACCATAAAGGTGGTCACAATGGCCAGGTTATACGGAAACAGTATAACTGAAATGTATTTTGCAGTTTTTTGTTTCATCAGATAAGTTCATTAGAGGAGGTTTGTTGATGGCTCAAATATACCTGTTTCCTAATGAATTATGGTGTCTGTGGGACGTATTAGCATAAACTTAATGATTTGGTAATTTTTTTAGGGGAGAGGTGAGGAGTTATGACTATGAAAAAGTTCTTAGCTTTAAGTTTTTAAGACTATTTGAAGTACATAAGTAGTGAAAATAATAAGAGACTTTTTCATAAGTCAATAGTCCACAGCCCCGACAGGGGCAAGCTTCAAGCGACAAGCCGCAAGTCCTTAGATACCGATGAATATCGGTGCTACACCCTGTTCCACAAGTAACCACGCTTTTGTATCACACTGATTTTTAGTTATTTACAAAAAGCGTAGTTAGAAGCCTTGACAGGGGCAAGCTTCAAGCGACAAGTCGCAAGTCCTTAGATACCAATGAATATCGGTGCTACACCCTGTCCACAAGTAATTATATTTTTGTATTACACTGATTTTCAGTTATTTATAAAAAGCGTAGTTAGAAGCCTTGACAGGGGCAAGCTTCAAGCGACAAGTCGCAAGTCCTTAGATACCAATGAATATCGGTGCTACACCCTGTCCACAAGTAATTATATTTTTGTATTACACTGATTTTCAGTTATTTATAAAAAGCGTAGTTAGAAGTGAATTCGAGTAAGCATTTACCCTCTTACCGCAGGGTGACCTGAGCCATGCTCACCAATGAATTGAAAACCAACTTATTTTTGAAAATCCTCAGCTTTTTGTTGAGCAAATGTGTTGGCCTGGCTAAAGCCTTAAAACCAACCCGGAGAAACTCCCACCTCTCGCGAAGGTCTTACCGCAGGGCGACCTGAGCCATGCTCACCAATGAATTGAAAACCAACTTATTTTTGAAAATCCTCAGCTTTTTGTTGAGCAAATGTG
>NZ_CANLRP010000250.1 GCF_947493425.1 uncultured Microscilla sp.
ATGGGTCGTTTGGTTTTTTTCGCAATTAACTTTTACGACCCTTTTGCATTTTTGTTAAAACTGTACGGACTATTGGTAAACTACAACTCTGGCAAGCCTACTCAAATGAAAGCAGAAGCTTATGCCCAAGGCAATACAGTGGAAATAGCTCCAGGCAAAGAGAAACACTTAGGACACGAGCTTGCCCATATAGGACAACAAGCTCAAGGAAGAGTAAAGCCTACTATACAAGCCAATAATGGTGGGGTAAATATCAATGATGACCCCAAGTTGGAAAAAGAAGCAGACGTAATTGGTGATAAGGCAATGCAAATGAAAGGGCAGCAAAACCAACCAATATCCAGCAGCAGCATAATATCGTCTGGGAGTTCTCCAGTATTGCAAGGAAAGTTTATAGGTGATTTGGCTGATAAGCTACCTTTGGATGTGGTGAAGCTATTGAAGGCGGCTGGTTATGAAGGGGTATCAGTGATGAAAATTATAAAGGCGTCTAAAAACCCAACAGATTTCGCTACTATCGAAGATTTGGCAAGTGCGTTGGGTTTGGAAAAGACTCAAGAGTCTACATCAGTAAGTAAACCTAAGTCACCAGAGGTATCAGTAAGTAAGCCTAAGCCTGTGAGCAAACCATCTCCCAAGCAAGATAAGGTAGTAAGCAAACCTTCCCCCAAGAAAGACAAGCTCGTAAGTAAGTCATCTCCAGTCAAGAAAAAAGATACTCCTCCACCAGTCAAACAAGGCATTCCAGGAGTACCTAAGTCATTCTATCAAAACAAAAAAACATCTCTTGAGTATGTGACCAAAGATGTGTTAACTGCGTTGCTCCCTTCTTATTTGCCAGATGTGAAAGATCGGCAAACAGTTTTAGATTTTTGGGAAATGTTTGAAACTGAAGACAAGACTTCTTTTCAAAGTATACCCCAATTGATAGCGTTTGCACTAGGCAACGACAAAGCCAACAAGTCTAAGGAGTATGTAAGTGAACAAAATGCCAAAAGTGCACCCGATCCCGGGACAACAGGCGTCAGCTCCTCGTTAGAAAGGGCTGATGGCAGAAATGCACAACAAATTAAACTATCCAATGGTTTTCACGGCTGGGGAGGTAGCATGTCTATTGACCATGCCCGCTCTTGGGTTATTAATGTGTGGAATAAGAAAAAGACATCAGAAAAAGCTGGTTGGCTTCAGGACTGGAAATCCGAAACAAGTTCGAGCTCTGAGCAAGTGCCCTATGTAGCCACAGGTTGGACATCGCAAAAAGGAGGAACTACTTATAAAATAAGTGTGCCTATGAAAATAGGTAATCCGAGAGTTACACCAGAAGTTTTTTTTAATGCAGAGGATATTATGGATGCCACCATTATCTGCATATCAGGACGCGACGAAGTAGTGTTTCTGACTGGAATACCTTGGAAATATATTACTGCTCCTTAAGATGTAGCATTACATCAAGATTTTGAAACAGACTTTAGGTCATAAAGTCTGTTTTTATTTTATAACATATAACTAAAATTTTAGTTATAAAGTTAACCAACTTTCAAATATAATTTGTAAATTTGTTTATTGAGCATTTGATAGTGGGTAACCAAAAACGAATCAACTAATTCCTGGTTTGCTGAAAGTAAGCAGGCTATGAATGAGTTAGATGTCCGTAAAACAGGGAGAAACTTGCGACTTGTTGCACCGATATGCATCGGTATCCAAGGACTTGAAGCTTGCCACTACTGGTACTACCAACTATTTTCTTTAACAACCCAAATATACCAAGACATGAGAATACCTTCTTTAATGAAAGTAAATAAGCACAAACGCTTTAACTTTGAGCCTCGTTATTACGACCCCATCAAAGAACGCATTGACGAAAAAATAGCTGAAGCACGTCGCGAAAACGGAGGTGATGATACCCAGGCAGGGTATTCGGCAAGAATATCTGATGCATTTAATTCACGTCAGCGTAAAAGCCAGGGCTCCAGTACTACTCGTTTGTTCTTTATCTTTATATTGGCAGCTATAGGGTTCACTTATGTGTTGTTTGGTGATGCCAAAATAAGCATAGGCAACATTGACCTACCTTATGGTGAATTTGCTCCTTTTTTGTTAGTGATAGCCGCCATAGGCTATATTTTTATGAGATTAAAGAAAAAATCTTAATCCAGGAGGAACTACGAACATTTTAAATAAAAAGCTTGTTATGGAAGGGTGATTTACATCCAAATATTTTATATTATAGCAGCAAAATTATTTAAAGTACAGTGAATATACTGGTATTGCTCAACAAATCAGTTGGCAACATCAGTTTTGGTAAACTGCCCAATGAGGGCTGAGGTTTGTTTTTATGGAAGACATCATTCAATTATTGCCCGACTCTATAGCCAACCAAATAGCTGCTGGAGAGGTAGTGCAACGCCCTGCATCGGTGGTCAAAGAACTCATGGAAAACGCTATAGATGCCAAGAGTCGCAATGTAAAAGTGATTATCAAGAATGCGGGCAAAATTTTGATTCAAGTGGTAGACGATGGTTGTGGTATGTCAGAAACCGATGCTCGTTTGAGTTTTGAAAGGCACGCTACTTCAAAGATACGCTCTTCCGATGATTTGTTCTCCATATACACGATGGGTTTTCGGGGCGAAGCCCTTGCCTCTATAGCTGCAGTGGCCGAGGTAGAGCTTAAAACCAAGCGTGAACAAGATGAGTTAGGAGTATTTTTGTGTATGGCAGCCTCTCAGCTCAAAACCCAGGAAGCCAACGCTTGCCAAAATGGAACCTCGATAGCTGTAAAGAACCTTTTCTTTAATGTGCCTGCCCGCAAAAACTTTTTGAAGTCAAACGCAGTAGAAATGCGTCATATTTTAGACCAGTTTCACCGCATAGCCCTGGCTTATCCTGAGGTTAATTTTTCTTTGTATCACAACGATACTGAAGTGTATAACCTCTACACAGGTAAAATGGTCAGCCGCATTACTGCCATCTTTGGCAAAAACTACCGTGATAAACTCGCTTTTTGTCAAGAAGATACCCCACTAATTAAAATAAAGGGATATATAGGCAAACCCGAAAATGCCAAAAAAACCAGGGGAGATCAGTTCTTCTTTGTCAACAACCGTTATGTACGCCATGGTTACTTGCACCACGCAGTAATGAATGCCTTTGAGGGGTTGATTGCTTCAGACATGCACCCATTTTATGTACTGTTTATAGAAATAGACCCTGTGCATATTGATATAAATGTGCATCCTACCAAAACCGAAATCAAGTTTGATGATGAACGTACCGTATACGCCATTATTCAGGCAGCCGTAAAAAAATCATTGGGAAGCCATAACCTGACTCCTACGCTTGATTTTCAGACCAACGTAAACCTTGATCCTACCTTACCACAAAGGCAACAATTCCCCAATTCAGACACGTCGACTTTTGAAAGTGGTGGTGAAAAGGGAGGCAATGCTTCATCGAGTGGTTATGCTTCGTCGCGCCCCTATGAAAAAAGCCCGCAGGAAAAAAGAAACCTGTCAAACTGGCAGAAAATATACGAAGGGTTGGAAAAAAAGGCAATAGAAGAAAACTCGCCTGACACTTTTGACTTTGACAAAGAGCTAAAAGGGGAAAACTCTGAACAAACCCTCACTTTTGAAAGTAACGCAAACAATTTGGGCAAACAACCCAGAGAAGAAGGAAAGGGACTGGAGGCCAAACCTTCGGGCGAACGCCCAAGCTTTCAGGTGAATAATCAGTACATTATTACCCCAGTACGCTCTGGGCTAATGATGATAGACCAACAGGCTGCCCACGAAAGAGTATTGTATGACAAGTTTGTAGTCTCTCTCAAAAATGATAATGGAACAGCCCAACAATTGCTATTTCCTACCACCATATCGTTGCAACCTGCCGATTTCCAATTGGTATTGGAAATAGAAACCGAAATTCGTAATTTAGGCTTTATATTTGAACTTTTGCCGGACAACCGCCTTGAAATAAAAGGAGTTCCGGCGGATATAACCAATGAGAATGAACAAGAGCTGTTCGAAGGATTTATTGAGCAGTTTAAAAACTACCAGGCAACCCTCAAAGTGGAACGTGAAACTCTACTGGCGCGTTCGTTGGCAAAACGATCAGCCATTAGAACAGGAGCTAAATTGACGGCTATAGAGATGAATTTACTGGTTGATCAGTTGTTTGCCTCGTCTAACCCCAACTACACTCCTGATGGTCGCCCCACACTTGTAATGTTGCCCCTGGATAAGATGAAAGATTTTTTTGAAAAACCAGATTTTTTATGGGAAACTTAACGCCTATAGTAAGAGGCTTGCTAATAATTAATGTATTTGTATTTTTTGCTGACTCATTTATTAGTGAAGGTGGGTTAAAAGCCTATGGTATGTTGTGGTATGTAGAATCGCCCAATTTTAGACCTTGGCAATTGCTTACCCATATGTTTTTGCATGCCGACTTTTTTCACCTGTTGGGCAATATGATGGGCTTGTTCTTTTTTGGTCCTTGGCTGGAGCGTACCTGGGGAGCTCGTAACTTCTTTATTTTTTACTTTGCCTGTGGTTTTGGTGGGGCAGCTTTGCAAATGGGAGGAGTGAGTTTAGATTTTCAGAAAGAGAAAACAAGCTTTGTGCTCAAGAAAGATGAAATAAAAGAGGCTCAAGCAGTATTGAAAAAATACAGTAAAGATCCAACTCCTGCAAACCTGGCCATTTACCAAAAGAAATATGAGCCAGAGTTGTATCAAAAAAACAAACGCTTTTTTGATCAAGCAGACAGGGTAATGAAGCTTGCGCAAGAACTTAAAAAAGATACTTCAGCCCAAAAAGGCAATCAGTCGATGGGCAACCAAATATTAAAACGCAAGGAAAGCCTACTCAAAGAAAGTAAAAAAGCATTTGGACAACTCGCTGCAGTTCAAGCCAAACAGTTATCTCAGTTGGATGAGTTGTTAGCTGGAGGCATAGGTTTTAAAATGTTGGGTGCCTCAGGAGCTATTTTTGGTATTTTACTGGCTTTTGCCTTGTTCTTTCCTAATGTAGAAATGATGCTGTTGTTTTTCCCAGTGCCCATCAAAGCCAAATATTTTGTGGCAATTTATATGATTTTTACCATTTATGCTGCAGGTGGAGGCAATGTAGGGATGGCAAATGTGGCACACCTTGCCCACTTAGGCGGGGCAATTATTGGTTTTATCCTGGCGAGGTTTTGGTTGTGGAAATATAAATATAACTAACAATACGTGTGATGTTTTCGTTATTCTCATGAGGGGCGTAAAAAATGTAGGATTCTATTTTCTCTACAAATTGTACAAATACTTGAAAAATAGCGATATAAAATGATTATTTTACAAACCCAACAGTTAGTGTATTGGGGATTAAATAATTTGCACATTAATTTGGATGAGTTTTGTTTTCTGAAGAGTCGTGAAAATGGCGGATAGTTCGCTTTCTGAATTCCGATGCATATCGGAACCTTAGCTATCTAACTTTTTCACGAGGAAGTCAGGGGGTAAAAGCTCACAGTCCTCCGAGAACAAGCTCGGAGCTGTGAGCCGAACTTGATTCGGGGACGCCAAAGAACCGAGGCTACAGTTCTACTGTGCCGAGCTCAGCATAGCTAATATGTGAATAACTTAGTACCCAGTGCACTAGAAGCACAAAAGCCTCTTTCTAACACTTATGAATGCTAAAAAAAATTAAAGAGATAATACAATGTTAAACGACCTTAAAAATGCTTTTCGTAAACCCAATAATGCCCTGACGCAGATTATTATTATTAATGTGATTGGGTGGGTAGCCATCAACCTTATTTATGTAATTAGCCCGTCATTTTTCAAAACTTTCAGCAAGTTTTTATTCGTGTCTGGGTCATTGACTGAGCTAATGTTTCACCCTTGGACAGTACTTACCTATGCGTTTTCTCACCACGACTTGCTACATATTGTGTTCAATATGTTGACACTTTACTGGTTTGGGATGTTGGTATCTGAGTATTTGAACAGCAAGCGACTTATTTCCCTGTATGTATTGGGTGCTTTGGCGGGTGCAGTATCTTATATATTGATTTACAACTTCTTCCCTGGAGCAAAAACAGGGATGGGAGGCACAATGCTAGGAGCCTCAGGAGCTGTGTTTGCGGTAGTAGTAGGGGCAGCTACATTAATGCCTAACTACTCTTTTCACCTTATTTTTATAGGACCCGTAAGAATCAAATACATTGCAGCCTTATTGGTATTGTTGTCAGTGTTTCAACTAAGAGGTATGAATGCAGGTGGGCAAGTGGCTCATTTAGGTGGCGCGTTGATGGGATACTTATTTGTTATTTCATTGAACCGTGGTACCGACTTGGGCGGATGGATTCATTACATTATAGATGGCTTTACTGGTTTGTTTCGAAAGAAGTCTAAAATGAAAGTGACTTATCGTAGCAAAGTAGCCGCCAACGCTGGAACAAACTATGCCAATGCCAACCGTAACTCGGCAAATGCAGGCAATGGTACTCCTGATCAGGCAGAAATTGACGCCATATTAGATAAAATTTCTGAGTCGGGGTACGAGAGTTTGTCTAAAGAAGAAAAGCAACAACTTTTTAATGCAAGTAAAAAGGAAAAATAATGGATGTAATACTTCTAACTATTTCTCTTGTAATTAGTTAATAATATAGTATAACATATTTATCACATAACTAAACACAAAAGTATGAGCAGTAGATCTTGGCTAGGGTTTGTAACAGGAGTTGCTATAGGCGCAACTGCCGCACTTTTACTGGCACCCCATAAAGGTAAAGACACCCGAAGACGCATTAAAGTGAAAGCAAAAGACTTAGGGGTAAACATAGACAAAGTAGAGCACAAAGTAGATGTAGGCATTGATAAAGTGAGTGAGTTGGCACACGCTGCCATGGATAGTCTGGGAAATTACACTACCAGAAAAGCTCAAAAAAAGGACGGAGATGAGAAAGAGGCTTAAGTCAAACTACTTTTAATCTAAACACATAACAAAAAAGCGCTTAACTTACCGTTAAGCGCTTTTTTGTTATGTGATTTTTGTAAAGCCAACAAATAATTATTGGTCAAGTTTAAGTACCGCCATAAAAGCTTCCTGAGGGATCTCTACCCTACCTACCTGACGCATACGTTTCTTTCCTTTTTTCTGCTTTTCCAACAATTTACGCTTACGGGTAATGTCACCGCCATAACACTTGGCAGTTACATTTTTACGCATTGCCTTGACAGTTTCACGGGCAATAATTTTTGCCCCAATGGCTGCTTGAATGGCAATTTCAAACATTTGGCGTGGCAGTAACTCTCGTAACTTTTCGCACAAGCGTTTGCCCCAGTCATACGCCTTGTCGCGGTGCACAATTGCCGACAACGCATCTACTTTCTCACCATTGAGCAAAATGTCTAGTTTTACCATGTTAGACTGTTGGAATCCTATCAACTCATAATCGAGCGATGCATATCCTCTTGAGATAGTCTTCAAACGGTCAAAGAAGTCAAACACAATCTCAGCAAGTGGTAGTTCAAAAGTCATCTCTACCCGGTCGGAAGTCAGGTAGTTTTGGTTTTTTAGAATTCCACGTTTGTCTATACACAAACTAATTACTGGTCCTACGAAATCGGATTTGGTAATGATTTGTGCCTTTACAAAAGGTTCCTCTACATGGTCTATAGTAATTGGCTCGGGCATTTCAGCAGGTGCTTGAACATCTACGGGATCACCTTTTTTGAGGTGGGCTTTGAACTGTACCGAAGGTACAGTAGTAATTACGGTCATGTCAAACTCTCGCTCCAGACGTTCCTGAATAATTTCCATGTGCAACATGCCCAAAAAGCCACAACGGAATCCAAAGCCTAATGCTGCCGATGTTTCAGGTTCCCATACCAAAGACGCATCATTGAGTTGCAATTTTTCCATAGCCTCACGGAGGTCTTCAAACTCAGAGGTTTCTACTGGGTAAATACCCGCAAATACCATAGGTTTTACATCTTCAAAACCCGCAATAGGTGCGTTACTAGGCTTGTTTACGTGGGTGATGGTATCTCCTACCTTTACTTCTTTGGCTTGTTTAATTCCTGAGATAAGGTACCCTACATCACCTGCTTCTATCATTTTACGAGGTTCTTGGTCGAGTTTGAGTACACCAATTTCATCGGCAAGATATTCTTTGCCCGTTGCCATAAACTTTACCTTGTCTCCTTTGTTGATAGTACCATTTACTACCCTAAATATTACTTCTACGCCACGAAAAGGATTAAACTCAGAGTCAAAAATCAGTGCCTGTAGCTCTTTTTCTTTGTCACCTTTGGGTGAAGGTACTTTTTTTACGATGGCTTCCAAAATCTTATCTACCCCAGTTCCTTCTTTACCACTTGCTGGAATAATCTCCTCGCGTTCGCAGCCAATTAGATCAATAATTTCGTCAGAAACCTCTTCGGGCATAGAGTGAGGCAAGTCAATCTTGTTTAATACTGGAATAATCTCCAGGTCGTTGCCAATGGCAAGATACAGGTTAGAAATCGTTTGGGCTTCTATCCCTTGCGACGAGTCTACGATCAAAAGGGCTCCTTCGCATGCCATAATAGAGCGTGAAACTTCATAAGAAAAGTCTACGTGTCCAGGGGTGTCAATCAGGTTGAGGGTATAATCTTCGCCTTCAAAGTGGAATGTCATCTGAATTGCGTGGCTTTTGATAGTAATGCCTCGCTCACGCTCCAGATCCATATTATCTAATACCTGAGCTTGCATATTGCGTCCCGACACAGTTTGGGTGTATTCTAGCAGACGATCTGCCAAAGTACTTTTTCCGTGGTCAATGTGGGCAATGATGCAAAAGTTTCTAATATTTTCTTGTTTCATATATGTGATGCTATATTAGCCAACGACAAACAACATTAGGAATTGTTCAAAAATAAATTTACACTCTGAGGGGTGATTTTTCGCCTTGATACTTCGTTATTTTTATTGCC
>NZ_CANLRP010000251.1 GCF_947493425.1 uncultured Microscilla sp.
TATTTCTTTTGTGACATATCCTTTTGGATGCTAATATAAAAACTATACCCTAATAACCAAAGTTGAAGTAACACTAGACTACCATCATTCCATATTAGACCAGTTTTTTGCCCCTTCACCTCCATAAAAAAACTCAAGACACATAGCCCTGCCATTAATAATGTAAATCTTAAAAATTTCATGTTTTGTAATTATTTAGTGATACAAATCCCTACTCTATTGCTGGGTTTTCGGGAGCCCCCCGCTAGTTTTTGTACAAAACAAGGAGTAGTAGCAGGGCTTTCCCAAAGCAGGGGACGAAAAGGCAGTTTGGTGGGATATGAGGGTTAAAGAGAAATTTTTATTGTACTTTTTTGTAAAAAACTGGTACTGTAAGGACTATTTAAGGAAGGCGAGGCAACTTTTTGTGGGATAAAGTGGACTAGATGAGGGACAACGTAAGCGAAATGAGGGACAAAGGTAACGAATTGGTGGTTTTTCCTACATGTCAGGGTAAAACTAGGGGTTATCTGTTAATTTTGCATTATATAGTTAACGCCTCAGTTTAGAATTAGAGCTTGTTTAAATTTTGTTTTCAGAGTTAAAAATGATGAGTTTTTTGTGCTAATGAGATACATTTTTAAGCGAATAGCTAAAGCTATTGGCGCAAAAATTACCGAAGTTAGCGCGTAAAAATTACTTTTTTAGCCTAGATCATTAATTTTAAACAAGCTTTTATAAAAGAAGAAGGGAATAACCTCTATGAGAAAAATATTGAGTTGCTTCATCACTGTCATGGGCTGTGTTATCACCTCTTTTGGTCAAAACAATCACCCCAGTTATCAACACCTGACCACCAACGACGGTTTAGCCCACAATCAAGTGAAGGCGATATTACAAGACAGCAAGGGCTTTGTATGGTTGGGTACCAATGAGGGGCTCAATCGTTATGATGGCTATGAGTTTAAGGTGTATGAGTTTACCCCGTTTGACAGTTGCAGCATCCGCGACAATGGCATTACCTCTATCGTAGAAGATAAAAATGGCAAACTATGGGTAGCCACGTTTAATGGAGGGCTTCATGTTTTTGATCCAATCACCGAATGCTTCAGGCAAGTACCCATCCCCCACATTGGGCAACCTCAGGACGGCTGTATTCTTAAAGTACACCTTGACAAACAAGGTTTTGTGTGGGTAATTACCGAGCACTTGATTTTAAAAAAAATCGATCCAAATACTCATAAAGTCACTTCTTTTGGTCAAAGAAACAAGTTTCAATACACCTCTGGTGTTCAGGAAGATGCTTCGGGAAGATACTTATACCTTAACATAAGGAGAAAAGATGTGGCGGTTTTTGATAAGCACCAAGGCAAGTTTATTACCCCCTCACAAGCGACTCGCTTTAAGCGCCCCAAAGCATACGATACTCAAGAAATAGTGAAAGATGCTCAAGGCAAACTGTGGATTTACCGCTGCAGTGCAAACAAACTACAACGAATAAATATAGCTACCGGGGAAACCGCTGTTTTTGAAGATACTTTTGACCGGGTAAAAACATCCTCTAAAAACTCCAAAGCCAACAATTCTTTTCGCTCTTTTTTGATACAAGACAACAAAGGACTTATCTGGAAATCCAATACCGGGGGCATGTCGGCGTTTGACCCACAAGAAAAAAGGTTTGTGGGGAGTTATCAATTGCCCATAACAAAAAAAAATATTTGGGTACACCACCCCCTTATCGACCAATCGGGTAAGGTGTGGCTAGGCACCAATGCAGGGGTGTATATGCTCAAGCTTTCTGCCAAGCCATTAAAAACTTTTAATGTGGGTAAAATCACCGATGTAATACTGACAGACCCACAAGGAACGGTTTGGGTAGGGGGTAAAGAAACCCTGACGGCATTTTTTGCCAATGGTACCAACAAAACCTATAAGTTTGCTTCCTATTTTAAGCCTGTCCCATGTCCGGCAAGTGGTGTTCCATTGGGTATCTCTGGAGATCCGCTGGATAGGGAACATATTCTGTGGGTGACCGTGGCAGGGTTTGGATTGCTAAAATTTGATAAAAAAACCGAAACATTTACCCGTTATAAGCCCAAAGGGTCCAACGAGCAACATCTGATCAATGCTTATGCTGTATTGATTGATCCAAACGAGCCTCAAATCATTTGGCTTGGGTGTGACAATGGTTTGCAAAAGTTTGATGTGAAAAATGAAACCTTTCAGTTATTTGCTTATCAATACCCACAAGGCAATCTTGACGAGATACGTAAAATTTATAAGGACAGTCAAGGGATGTTGTGGTTGGCTACTTTTCATAGTGGCATTGTATGCTTTGACCCAAAAAAACGGACCTACTGCCAATACCTACACGACCCAACCAGGGAAACAAGCCTGAGTAACAACAGTACGGTTGATTTTTGCGAAGACAAACACGGAAACTTCTGGATTGCCAGTGAAGGAGGAGGGCTCAATTTACTCGATCGCAAAAAGCAGGTTTTTCGTCACTATACTCGAAAAAATGGGTTGCCGAGTAACTATATCAAGGCGATAAGCGAAGACAAGCAGGGGCGGCTTTGGCTGGCTACTCACCACGGAATATGCCAATTTGATCCTGTTAGTAAAACGCCCACTAATTATGATCAAAGAGATGGTTTGCCTGAATATAACCTTACCAGGGCTTTTTATCAAAACCAACGGGGGAAAATGTTTTTTGGTGGCCAAAAAAGCGTGATTGCGTTTCACCCCGAACAATTGGTTAGTAACACTTACATTCCCTCTGTTTTCATTACCAAGTTTAAGAAATTTAACCAAGCCATGCCACTTTACCAAGCCATGAACCAACAACAAGAGTTAGCCTTGTGCTACAAAGATGCGGCAGTTTCTTTCGAATTTGCGGCGTTGAGTTTTTACCAAAGCAATAAAAACCAATATGCTTACAAGTTGGAGGGCTTACATCAGGAATGGGTGCAATTGGGTTCCCAACGAGAGATTACTTTTGCTAACCTGGCGCCTGGGGTTTATACTCTGAGGGTAAAAGCATCGAACAATGCAGGGGTATGGAATGAAGAAGGGGTTACCTTAAAGATAAGGGTCACCCCTCCGTGGTGGGCAACCGATTGGTTTCGTTTGGGAGCAGCCTTGTTTGTTTTGCTGACCGTAGTAGCAGGGTATAGCTGGAGGTTGCAACAAGCCAGACGTAAACGAATAGTGTTAGAGAGATTGGTAGACGAACGTACTGCGGATCTCAAAAAGCTGAACCACACCAAAGATCGTTTTTTTGGCATCATTGCCCACGACTTAAGGGGGCCATTGGCCTCGTTTCAGCAGGTCAACTATCTGCTCAATCATCATATCAAAAAGCAGCGATTGGACAGGGTAAAAACCATAAGCGAACAAATAGATGCTTCTGCCCAAAAGCTCAACCGTCTGCTCAACAACTTACTGGATTGGGCAATGGTACAACAAAAAAGTGTAATTCCGCGACCAGAAAAACTCGACCTGTACCAACAAGTACAAGATTGTATGGCGGCGTATCAGGGAAGCCTCGATTTACACCATATACAAATAGAGAATAAGGTGTCCCAGGGACAAGTCTTATGGGCAGACCCTCACTCGGTCACCAGTTTGATACAAAACCTCATTGGCAACGCCACCAAGTTTACCCCCGACTGGGGCACTATCGAAATTACCACCCAACATCAAGAGAATGAGTTGGTGCTTGCCATCCAAGATTCGGGCATAGGCATGGATGCCGCAACCCTGAAGCAAATGTTTGAGTTAAGCGGTAAAAAAAGCCGTGAAGGGCTTCGGGGGGAGCAAGGTGTGGGGTTGGGGCTTACCTTATGCCAGGAATTTGCCCGCCTCAACAATGCCACCCTCACTGTAGATAGTATTCCAGGGAAAGGCAGTACTTTTTATGTCACTTTTCGGGGGCAAAAAATGCCAATCAATCAACCAAATGCCTCAATATTATCTGAAGATTAATCCAATAATTTCTTTAACTATATCGATCACTACTTATGAATATACTAATTGTAGAAGATGACCCTATTTTTGCCCAAGGGCTTCAGATTATGCTCGAAGATATGGGCTACCATCCATTAGGCATTGCTCAAGAGGCAAACGAAGCGTTGCGCCTGATGAGTGCTACCCAACCCGATTTGGTGCTCATGGATATTCACATCAGAGGAACAATGGATGGTATAGAGGTGGCCGAACAAATGAAACAGCGGTCTTTGATGATTCCCGTTATTTTTCTTACCTCGCTTCAAAACCAAGAGGTGTTCGCGAGAGCCAAACAAACCAACCCTTTTGCTTATTTGAGTAAACCAGTAGAAATAGATCAACTACAAAGAGCCATTGAACTTGCTCTGCACAAATACGCCCATAAGTCGTCCCACCTGAACGAGTGGGCAAATGATGTGGCGATTCAAAACAGTTTTTTTGTAAAGGTAGGTCGGCGTATACAGAAGGTAAACATTCCTGATATTTATTACCTGGAAGTAGACCGTAATTATTCCACCATTATGTTGAAAGACCAGCCACTAAAGGTAAGAATGACTTTTAAAGAACTAAGCCAAAAGTTGCCCGATCATCAGTTTCTCAAAATCAATAAGTCGTATATAGTTAACCTGGCTAAAGTGGACAATGCAGACCTGGAAAAAAATGAGGTGCAACTAGTACCTCAACCTCTAAATACCTGACACATTATTTCGGCGATATTCGCGCCCTGACTTTACTTAAAAAATATCGCGTAGCTATGGCTATGCTCAATTTTTGAAGTTTGTCAGAGAACAAATCTCATCCTAAATAAATAGTGCATTTACTTAGAGGATAAGGTACTAGGACACTATATAGTACCCATGAGCAAACGGTATCGCAAAGATTTGCTTAAGGCATTGGACATAAGATAGGTGTGATAGCCTTACTCTAAAATGTTTATTTTGATCAGCTTCTCCCGCTGTGTCAAGTCTTCCCGCCGGGCAGAAGTTTGGAGACTTCCCTGTATTTAGGCTTTCAAGTCCCCTCCGGAAGGCTTACAAGAGCGAGGTTAGAAGGTTGTTCTACGATTATTAATGACGCACTTTTGGTTGCTTGTGAAGACACCATAGCCGTCAGGTTAAGCAAACAAGTGTAGAAAATTCACCCTAAAAATACCGCCACCACCTCAGTGAGTGTCTCCACTCGCTGATTGAGCCTCTAAAAAAAAGCACCCAAAGACAGTCTGGTCTCTTGTGAAGACACAAGCGATGGCGGAAGAAGGTTATTCTGTGATTATTGTCTGGGTTGCTTATGAAGACACAAGCAACGGCGTAAGAGCAACGTCAAAACCCATTCAAATGCCTTTTGTAGGGCAATTCTTTATGGTTGCCCTGGCGTAGTAAATTTCATTGCTTGTCGCCCCTTAGTATTTTGAGATGTTTTGCTACTCAGCTCTTTTGGTTGCTTGTGAAGACACAAGCAACGGCGTGAAAAAACGAGGGTAGAAGGTTTTTCTGCAATTATTAATGACGCATTGTCTAGGACTTAAAAGAGCGGGAGTTTATGCTCATTTGAGAATGTAATATTTCAATCTGTTTTCTAGTACCTACTACACCTGCCTACTACTTACCCCAACCAATATTTTCCCACTTCGCTTTATGTCAAGGTTGACAATAGCTGACCAAGCCATTCACAAATTTGTCTTTTTGCAGAAAAAAATAAAAATATAAGATATTGATAGTCAGTTATTTATGTTAATTCCATAAAATTCGTAATCCTTTGCAAAGCCTGCCTTGAGTATGGTATAACAGAGAAACTAAAAAAATAGCGCAAAAAAATAAAGAGGTAAAATGAATGCTTAATGCTTCGGTTTGCACTAAAAGTTAGCCTATTAGATGTAATGTATAGTTTTCAAATATAAAAAAATGAAATCTTCAAAAAAGACAGTGTTTATGCTCATTACAGGTTTTGTAATGTTGCTTTTTCTACCGGGCAAAACTTATGCTCAAACATATTCGCCGCCTCGTGCTGTATTTCCGGTGCCGGGGCACGTCATACACCATACCTATCCTACATTTAGCTGGATACCCATGTACCCTCACAAAAGTACTACTACCTATGAACTGATACTGGTAGAAGTATTGGCAGGTCAAACTGCGCAGGCGGCTATTCAGGCAAACCCATTGATACTCAGAAAAGCCTTTATTAAAACGCCAGTGTTTACTTACCCTGTGTCGGCACCTGCCCTCAAGCAAGGCAAAGTATACGCCTGGCAAATCACAGCGCATTACCGAGAGGGAGTAAACGAAGTGTCGGTGTTACGCAAGTTACCCGGCGAGGTAAATGTGTTTCGGATGGCAAACCCCCAAACGGCTACCTGTATCACGTTGTGGTCGGAAAAACCTGACGATACACGATTTTACCTCGTGCCAGATTATGAGCTTCGCTTTGCCCTTGGTACACGTAGCCACCAAGAAATCTCTCAATTACAATTTGCCATTGTCAATCAAACAGGCAAGTCAATTACCCAGCAAAGGATTGTACCAGTAAAGGTGAAAAACACCGAGGGGCAATACACTATTCCTCTGAGAAAGTATGCCGCCTTTCGGAAGAAAAGCACCAAGCACCAGATTTACACCCTGAAAGTGAGCACGCCGAAAGGAAAAAATTATGAAGTAAACTTTACAACCAAATAACCCTATGAAAACGCTGTATATCACCAATTTAATCATTTTGGTGGGGATTATCGGATACCTCGCCTGGAAGCCGAGCCTTACCCCCACGATTGCCTATGTGCGTTCTGCCTATTTGGTAGAAAAGTATTTGGGGGTAAAAGAAGCCCAAAGAAACTACCAGAAAAAGCTTGCCTCTTGGCAAATAAATGCTGATACTTTGCAACACAAACTAGAAGCCACCCTAAAGTTTTATCAAACCCAGCAAGCCACTCTCAACGAAGCCCAACGCAAACAACTCAGGGTAGAGGTTCAACGCAGACGAGCCGACCTGGACAGGTACCAGCTCAATATGCAAACCAAGGCAAAAGAAGAAGAAGACCGATTGTTTGGTGGGGCGCTCAAGCAGATTAACAGCTTTGTAGAGCAATACGCCAAAAGCCAAGGCTATGAAATTGTGTTGGGCACCACCGAAACTGGCAACTTGATGTACGCCAGCCATGCTTATGACATTACCGATGAAGTATTGACTGCACTCAATAAAAATTATCAACAATGATCTCAAAGATTAAACACGCCATGATACTCATTGGCATGGCTTGGCTGTATGCTGGTTGTCAGGCGAGTATCGACTCTCAGCGGGCGCTGTACCAATGGGTGAATAACCCCACTAATGGTATGGTAAAAAGTAAGGAGGTAGGGTTGTATCGCCTCACGATGAAATACATGCCCCCTGAACTGCAGGCAAGCCGCGAATTGGCACATAAGAGCCCTCAAAAGGCAGATGACTTGTTGAAATCAGAGCGAGACAACTTGACCTTTGTGCTCAACCTATCTCCGGTAAGCCAGTCAGGTAGGCAAGACATTATGTACCAAGAGGTGAGCAGTTATGCCGCCTACAAGCAGCGGGCAATGGATATGAACTTCAACATGGCAAAATACATTGCCATCAAAGCCAATGGTAAAGAAATTCGTCCTGGCATTGCTCACTTGGAGAATACCTACAGTTTGAGCCAGGGACGCAACATTATGCTGGTATTTGACCGTAGGCAAGTGCCGCAAAACGCCCGGAAGCTGGACATTATTTTTACCGATCAGTTTTTTGGTACAGGCATCCACCACTTTGTATTTCACCAAAAAGATTTAGACAACTTACCCCAGGTAACCTATCTGGACAAATAAAACCAATACCGTGATGAAACGCCAAAGAATGAAAAGATTCAAGCAAAAAGTGATCAGGTTTACGGCCGTATTTTTGGCGGTAAATATACTGATAGATACTGTGTTCGCTACGCTGGCACTGGCGCTTACTTCGGGACCTTCGTCTCCTGAATTTGCCAGTTTCGAGCCGGTAGCCACCACCAATATGGTCAACACCTTTACTGGTGACTTTACCTATAACTTGCCCGTGTTGCAGATTCCTGGACCCGATGGGGGAGGCTATGCCATGTCATTGGCTTACCATAGTGGCGCCAACTCAGAAGAGGAAGCCTCATGGGTAGGCTATGGCTGGACGCTCAACCCTGGCTCTATTAACCGTAATGTGCGGGGATTTCCTGATGACTATAAGGGGGTGCCCATCAAACAGTTTAACAAAATTCCGGTAAACTGGACGGCAAGTGCTACTCTGGGAAGGGGGCTGAAGTATTTTGGCAAGAAAAAGTTTAAAATACCTAAGGAAATAGCTAATCCAAGAAACCTAGAGCCTTTCATGACTTATGTAGACTCTGATCTGCTCCCCGACGTAGAAAAGGCCAAGTTGAGTTTGAACTATACTCGTACTTTACGCTACAACAACTACACTGGCTTGATGTCTTTTTATGGCATTGGCGGCAGTGCTTTTGGGTTTTCTGGTCTTGATATGAAAAAGAGTGCCAAGGGGCGTACCTGGAACGCGAAGTTTAATCCATTGAAAGCAATCTATAAAATTAAAAAGGGCTTTGGGGTAAAGGTACACAAAGCCAAGGAAGGCAAACATATAAAAATTAATCACCAATTTAGTAGCAGTAGCCTCACACAGAGCTTGAGGGGGGCATTAGGTGCTCCTTTTAGTACCAAATATGGTTTATACACCTTTAGCGAGCGCATAAAAAATGTCTAGTTCTAAGACATTTGGGGGAGGCATTTAAGTCTCCCATTAAGAGAAGCCGCAGTCATTAGGTTAATTAGCCAA
>NZ_CANLRP010000252.1 GCF_947493425.1 uncultured Microscilla sp.
CTTCTGCAAGGTGCTGGGAACTGGGGTCTAGGTGCTGGGTTTTTACACCTTGTTTTACAAGCAACTAATCATTAGTCAGGAGTTGGTAGCTTCTGCAAGGTGCTGGGAACCGGGTGCTGGGTTTTTACACCTTGTTTTACAAGCAACTAATCATTAGTCGGGAGTTAGTAGCCACTATAGCCTCAAGCTTCTAGCTACAAGTTTGAGGCTAACCTACAGGCTACTAACCGATTTATAAAATTTTGATTTTTAAGGCTTTATGAAATCGGTAGACGATAGTTTTTAGAATTGCTGCGCGAGCCAACAGCTTGCAAAATCTCCCGACTACTGACTCCCAATTGTATAAACAGTTAAAAATCAACACACTATATGCTTGGTTAGTTGCTTGTAAAGCAGCCGCAAGCTAAAGGCTAATGGCTAAAAGCTTGAGGCTGTAGATGCTACTGACTCCCAACTCCCAACTAAAAAAACTAAAAAACTAAAATTATTATGTCAAAAACTGTTGAAAACTGGGGAGGGAATTTGAAATTTACCCCCACGCAAATTTATTATCCTAAGAGCCACGAAGAAGTGGTAGAAGTAGTAAAAAAAGCCCGCGAAAACCAGCAAAATGTGCGCATTATAGGGTCGGGGCATAGCTGGACGCAATTGATCAATACCGACGATGTGTTGGTGTCGCTCGACGAGTACCAAGGCATTGTGTCTGTAGACAAACATAACCTCACCGCCGTAGTAAAGGCAGGTACCAAGCTCAAGCTGCTAGGCGAGCTATTGCACGAAGAGGGTTTGGCCATGGAAAACATGGGCGATATCAACGTGCAATCTATAGCAGGGGCGCTCAGCACGGGCACCCACGGCACGGGGGTTGAGTTTAAGACTTTAGCCAACCAGATGGAGGAAATTACTCTAGTAAATGGCCAAGGCGAAACGGTGGTGTGCTCGGAGAAAGAAAATCGCGACCTGTTCAAAGCTGCGCAAATATCGTTGGGGGCGTTGGGCATCATTACCAAAATAAAACTGCGCCTGGTGCCCACCTTCAAGCTCAAGTATGTGGCGGTAAAATCTACCCTGGACGAGACCCTCAAAAATATAGAAAAGTACAAAGCCGAAAATCGCAATTTTGAGTTTTATTGGTTTCCGTTTACCAAAACAGTGCAACTCAAGTTTGTGAATATGACTACTGAGCCCGTGAAAAACGTGGGTTTTGCCAAAAAATTCAACGATGTGGTACTAGAAAATGGTGCTTTTGGCGCGCTTAGCCGCATCTCTAGGGTGTTCCCAAAGGTTGCCCCGCGCATTAGCAAAATTTCAGCAGCGGCAGTATCCGAAGGTACTTACATCAACCATAGCCATCTCATATTTGCAACCCAACGCCTGGTGCGTTTCAACGAGATGGAGTACAATGTGCCCCAAGAGCATTTTACCACCGTGATTAAAGAAATAGAGGAATGCATCAACCAAAACCAGTTCAAGGTGCACTTCCCGATTGAGTGCCGTTGGGTAAAAGCTGACGATATTTTGATTAGCCCCGCTTCAGACCGCGACTCGGCTTACATAGCCGTGCACATGTATAAAGGAATGGAGTACAAGCCCTACTTTGAGGCAATTGAACAAATTTTTAAGAAATACAAGGGCAGGCCGCACTACGGCAAAATGAACACTCTCAAGCACGAAGATTTTGCTGAGCTTTACCCCAACTGGGACAAGTTTAACGAAATACGTGAGCAGCAAGACCCTGACGGCATTTTCTTGAATCCTTATTTGCAGGGGATTTTTAAGGTGGGAGTCGGGAGTCAGGAGTCGGGAGCTTCTACAGCCTCAAGCAACTAGCTTTTAGCCTTGTCATTCCGAAGAACTGAGGAATCACCCCCACCGCAAGGATTCAAAAAAATAAACGGCCTGGATGGTTTTAAACCATAGTAGGGCTTTCTTATAAAAAATGATGAATCATTTGAAGGCATTATGGAGTTTGAAGTATCGATCGGGCGTGGAGACACTGCCCGAGGCGGTTATGTAGTTTTCGGAGGTATATTCTCCTAAAAAAGTTACTTCATTGCCTCCGCTGGTGTCTTCACCTGCGGATGAGTACACGAATAAACGCCCTCTATAATTAATTGATCATGAGGGTAGACAAGTTTTATAAGAAAACCTTGTAAACCATATACTCATTTTTGCAAATATAATAAAAACCTAGGCAGGACTCCAGCAGGGAGGTTTTCGCCCGCTTCGGGGTAAATCGCCTATTTGAGAAAATATTAAAAAAGCCCAAATCATTTTTACTTGATTTAGGCTTTGGTTTTGTAAATATGCCTTACAGCTAAATTATGAGCTGAATTTGCTTGGTTGGATGCGAGCTGTAAGCTTGTGTCTGCGTAGTAAATTCAGTTTGATTGCCCACCTGTATGGAATGCCTACGATTCGTTTGTTTTTTGCAAAAACATGGAAGCCACAGCCTTCCTCGATTATAGGCACAAGTTACGCTTCGCTAAACTTGCGCCAGTGGGGGGAGAGCTTTTTCAAAAATCAAAATCTTGCGTCAGTAGGTCAGATTCCAACTCGGTAGGGTTATTACTGGAAGTTTGTCCATTTTCCCGCTCTTGTTGTTTTTTCCATAGCCAAAGCTGTCTTCGTTCGCGTAATTCAAGTCGTTGTTCAGGTAAGTCTTTCTTTAGGGGTACACTACCGAATATTTCTTTAAGAGCCTTTTTTTGGCTCTGATCTGCACTATCATTGCTTTGACTCCAGCGAGATATTGCCCTAAACCCAGGCTCTCCAACAAGCCTGTTGTCATAATGGGTAAAATCAAAATACATATCTTTACCAAGCAAAATGCTCCAGGATTGTGGTGCACTTAATTTTACGTCTTGAATCTCGTCACCCATCAACGATCGCTTAAGCAATTCTGCATCATTAAGAGAGTCGCCTTGTTTTTGTGCATTTGCGCCACATATTTGTACTCTCAGCTCCACAGATGAAGTAATTTGACGCTTATATACATCTAAACACCCCATAATACTTTCCATCTGTGTGTCTAGTTCATTTGCAGGAGTTCCGCTTGTAGAACTGTAGATTGATTCCGTGTCATAGCTACTTTGTACTCCTCCATTACCATGGGCTATAATTAACACTTTATTTATTCTATCAGAACCTTGTACTTGGTAAGTTCCGTCTATTTCTATATTGGTTTGTTTACCTAAAACCAAGACTATTCTTTGGCAACCTGCTTGAATTGCTGCATTTACAAATCCCTTTTCTTCGTCTTCATGTGCATGTACAATGCCTAGCTTAATACCATCGCTTTCTTGTTGGTTACTTTGAGGGCGAGTACTGCTACTGGTGGAGCGACTGCTGCTGCTACTGCTACTACTTGAAGAACCATCATCACTATCACTATCACTATCCCTAAACCAATTTGTTCTTTGTACAGTATTTTTACTTATAGCCTTTATTGACTTTAATTCACCTGTTCCAGTAACTCTCTGCAAAGGCGTCTCCGCAATCTTATCCGCTGCTTTTTCTCTTGTAGTATCCACACTTTGCCCATTCACCACCTTGTCGCCCTTGGGTGTGCCGTTGAGGGTGTTGTCAATGGCGTGCCCTAGTTCGTGCTTGCGGTTTTGAGTGGTATATTGCCCAGGGGCATAGTGGATGTCTTTGCCTTGGATAGTAGCAAGGGCATTGACCGAGCCAGGGAAGCTTGAGTTTTGGTGTTCTTGAAAGCCCGATAGGTCTACCCCATATTGGCTGCCCATTTGGGTTTTTAGGTCGTTGGGTGGGGTTTTGCGTTGCACAGGTTGGTGCTTGGCTTGATGTGCTTGGTAGCCTTGTTTGCGCTGTATGGGTTGGTGCTTGGCTTGATGCACCGCTTGTTTGCCTTGCGGCGATTGGTGAGTGCCTTCAGTTTGCCGCTGTACCGCGTTTTGTGGGCGTGGTGCTGCTCCTTGTTCCTCGTTTTGTTGTGGTTGCTTATGTGTATGCATTCCCTGTTTGGTTTAGTAAATTATTAAATAGCAGGGCGGCAAATTATCAACGCGCCAAATAGCGTCCAAAAACATGGCATAAGTGGTCGTTTTTGTGGCGTAAGTGGTAAAGATTACGGGTTTGACCGAAAAAAAAGCAACGAGAGGGGGTTATGAATTACGAACCGACCAAAGGGAGCTCTGCTTTAGCTAATTACGAGTTTTTCAATTACGAATGAGTGAATTACGAATTGGCGCGAAGCGAGGCTAAAGGCTAAAAACCCATCGTAACGCAAACAAAGGCTAAAGCTACTCGAAGAACAGAAAGGCTAAAGGCTCCACAAAGAACAAAAAAGCTAAAGGCTAAAGCTACTCGAAGAACAAAAAAGGCTAAAAGCTAATGGCTAAAGGCTCCACAAAGAACAAAAAAGCTAAAGCCCCCTACAAACAGCCAAAAAAAGGCTAAAGGCTCATCATAACTCAAGAAAAAGCTACAGAAACCACAAAAAACTTAACAGCAATTTAACACAGAAAAGCACGAACTTTTTTGATATTGTCAGAGTTTTTATTGTACATTAGCGGCGAAGAAAACCATTACTCACACTTTTAGACAAAAAAAACTTGTTACAACATTTAGCAAATAATGCCCAAAACCTTACAAAAACGACTGCGTGTTGTTGTTGTGTGGCTGCATTATGCGTTGAGCTAAATGGAGAGACAATGGTTTTGAACACAACATAGACTTATAGTAAAATAAGATATAAAGATTTCAAAAGCCTTTCCTTAGTTCTAACGAACCGGGGAAAGGCTTTTTTATTTTTTAGTTAGTAGTTGGGGGTCAGTAGACGATAGCAGAACAAATAAAATAGGAGTAAAGATTGCAAAAACTACAAACTACCGACTACCGACTACCTATTTTATAAAGAGTTAAAAATCAATGTACCATAAAATCGATTAGTTGCTTGTAAAGTAGCCTTATTCCTCAATTTTTCAGAATGGCTAACAGCATCGGTATCTAAGGACTTGAGGCTATAGAAACTACTGACTACTAACTCCCGACTATCAACTAAAAACACATAATATCAATATGCAAACGCTCACGATTGACCCTATTTTAGAGAAACGCCTGCACCAAGTAGCCCAACTCATTGGCAATACGCCTTTGGTGGCACTAGATAGGGTGTATAAAAACCCGAAAGTACAGATTTTTGCCAAACTGGAATGGCAACAACTAGGGGGCAGTGTAAAAGCTCGTCCTGCATTCAACATTATCAAACAAGCCATTTTGAACGGGCAACTCGACCAAAACCGGGTATTGCTCGATGCCAGCAGTGGCAACACAGGCATTGCTTATGGGGCAGTAGGCGCGGCTTTGGGTATTAAGGTGGCACTTTGCCTGCCCGAAAATGCGTCTAAAGAGCGAAAAATGATTTTACGCGCCCACGGGGTAGACATCATCTACACGCCTGCCACTGAGCTTACCGATGGTGCCCAAATAAAGGCAAAAGAACTGCACGCCCAAAATCCCGATTTGTATTTTTATGCCGACCAATACGCCAACGAAAACAATTGGCGCGCTCATTACAACCATACAGCCCCCGAAATCGTTGAGCAAACTCAAGGCAAAATCACCCACTTTGTGGCCGGGCTGGGTACTTCGGGTACTTTTATGGGCACCAGCCGCCGCCTGAAAGAATACAATCCAGCCATTGAAATAGTATCGTTGCAACCCGACTCGCCTATGCATGGGCTAGAAGGCTGGAAACACATGGAAACCGCCATTGTACCCCAGTTTTATGATGCTGATTTGGCAGATAAAAACCAGGAAGTGAGCACTTTTGAAGCGTATGAATTAATCAAAGAAGTGGCGCAAAAAGAAGGATTACTCATTAGTCCTTCGGCAGCTGCCAACCTTGCTGGTGCCATTGCCCTTGCCAATACTTTAGAAGAAGGCACCATTGTCACTATGTTTCCTGACAGTGCCGATAAATACAGCGAGGTGCTTAAGCAGGTATTTGATTAAGAGTTAAGAATTTTAAATTAGGAATTGGATGGCTTTATTGTTTGATGGTTTGCCAAGCGTAGCTAAGAAACTACCCACCATCAACTAAAGCAAACTCAAGACTTTCAGATAACCAAGACTTAAGGCAGTAACTATGGTCTATCGTCTACTGATTATGGACTATCGTCTATCAACTATTGACTAAAAAAATGAAAATACTGAATATTGATCAACAAGCGCTGAACGTGATGCAAAAGCACGCTGAAGCTACTTACCCCAACGAATGTGTGGGTTTTTTCTATGGAAAAGAAGATGATCGTACACGCTATATAGAGCTGGCAGTAGAGGTGCCCAATAGCAAAGAGGGCGACCAACGCCGCAGGTTTGAAGTAGATCCGCACGATTATATGAAAGCTGAACGCTACGCCCTCGAAAACAACACCACTTTGCTGGGGGTATACCATTCGCACCCCGAACACCCCGCCATTCCGTCGGAGCACGACCTGAAGGTGGCGCAGCCTTTTTTCTCTTACATTATTGTATCAGTCAAAGGGGGCAAAAGTGTAAAAACCCGTTCGTGGCAATTAAACGAGCAAAATGTATTTGCTGAAGAAGAAATATTGCAGTTGCAAGCGTGAGAGTTAATTACGAATGAGGGAATTACGAACCGACCGGAGGGAGCTCTGCGTAAGCTAATTACGAATGAACGCAAGCGATGCTAAAAGCTACACAGAGAACAAAAAAGCTAAAGGCTAAAAGCTCCCTACAAACAGTTAAACAAAAGCTAAAGGCTAAAGCTCATCGTAGTTCAAAAAAAGCTAAAAGCCAAGCGTAGCTCAAAGAAAAAGCTAAAGGCTAAAGCTCATCGTAGTTCAAAAAAAGCTAAAAGCCCAGCGTAGCTCAAAGAAAAAGCTAAAGGCTAAAAATAACTCAAGAAAAAAATTCACATAAACTCAAAACAAAACCATTACAATGGCAAAAGTTATCATACCAACACCTTTGAGAAAGTTCACTGAAAATCAAGCAACTTTTAACGGCTCTGGCAATACAGTAGGGGCTACGATTGTTAATTTGACAGAAACTTATCCGGACATTAAGCAGCATTTGCTCGACGAAAATGGTAAGTTCAGAAACTTTGTACGGGTCTTTATCGGCGATGAAGACATCAAGGCGCTGCAAAACGAAGCAACCGAAGTAAAAGAAGATTCTGTCATCAGCATTGTACCTGCCATTGCGGGGGGAAGTTTTTAACATTATACAAGCGACAAGCAGTAAGGTGCAAGCAACAAGTTTGGGCAAGCAAGGTAAGACTTGTGGCCAACTGCTTGTGTCTTGAAGCTCAATAAAAGAAACATGGAAAACATCACATTTAGCAAAGAAGAACTGGAACGTTACAGCCGACACCTGATCATTCCAGAGTTTAATATAGAAGGGCAACGCAAACTCAAAGCCGCCAAAGTATTGGTGGTAGGTTCGGGTGGGTTAGGTAGCCCGCTATTGTTGTACCTCACCGCAGCGGGTGTGGGCACTATAGGCATTGTAGACTTTGACGTGGTAGACGACTCGAACCTGCAACGCCAGGTATTGTTTTCGGTAAAAGACGTGGGCAGACCCAAGGTAGAGGCAGCCAAAGAACGCTTGCAGGGCTTGAACCCCCACATCAAATTTAACTTGCACAACGAGCCGCTCACCTCGCACAATGCCTTGGACATTATCAAAGACTACGACCTGGTGGCAGATGGTACCGATAATTTCCCAACCCGTTACCTGGTAAACGATGCTTGTGTGCTGTTGGGTAAAACAAATGTATACGCTTCTATTTTTAGGTTTGAGGGGCAACTGTCGGTGTTTAATTATACTGATAAAGACGGCAAGTTAGGACCTAATTACCGCGATTTGTACCCCACTCCTCCCCCACCGGGCTTAGTGCCTAGCTGCGCCGAAGGTGGCGTAATTGGAGTATTACCTGGTATTTTGGGTAGCCTGCAAGCCAACGAGGTAATCAAGGTAATTACAGGCGTAGGTGACCCTTTGTCAGGGCGATTGTTTTTATACGATGCAGCATCGTTTACTACGCGTACGCTCAAGATTTACCGCGACGAAAACAACCCGATCAATGGTAAAAACCCTACCCAAACCGAGTTGATTGATTACCAACAGTTTTGTGGTATAGTACCTGGCAACAAAGAAGAAAAGCAGGTGAAAAGTGTGACCGTAAAAGAACTACAGCAATTGCTCAATGACAAAGAAGATGTGCAGGTGATTGACGTACGCGAAGGCTACGAGTATGAGATTGTAAACATTGACGCTGAGCTGATTCCGCTGGGGCAAATAGAGGCTCAAGTAGACAAAATTGCGTCTGACAAAAAAGTAGTGGTGCATTGCCGCAGTGGAAAACGTAGCGCTGACGCTATAGAATTGCTGGAGAAAAAATATGGATTTACCAACCTCTATAACCTCGAAGGGGGGATTCTTGCCTGGGCAGATGAGATAGATACTTCGTTGCCTAAGTATTAGTGTTAGTAGTTGTATAGTTACGAGACAGTCTGTGGCTATTGTTGTACATTGTATAACTTAAGTTGTAGAAATTAAAAAGGGCATAAAAAATTGAATTTCAATTAATTATACCCATAATTCATTGCAAAAGGTT
>NZ_CANLRP010000253.1 GCF_947493425.1 uncultured Microscilla sp.
TGTAAGGAGGTCTTGGGCTGGGAAGACAATAGGATACCTGACTACAATGTGGTTAAAAACCTTATTTCTCTCATTTATTTTGTTGCAGGCTACTTTTATGAAATAGAGGATCAACTCACACAAGATAAAACCATTGAGTGGATTGCACAGCTGGGAGGAGGAAAAGGGAAAATAACCAGACATTTCATCTTAAATGGCTTTGCCCAAATTATTAATTACAAACTTGCTCAGAGATTTTTTGAACAACAAAACATCTCGCCAGAGCAAGTCAATGATGCTTTAAATAGGTTTTCATTTGGTAATGAATAATCTGTAGAGTTTTAAGTAATCAGAGGTAAAGTAAAACTGTATATAGCCTGTAATATTACTAAAAGGAGTCCCAGGTTAAACGTGCTAAGAGTAACGATCAAGGTAATAATTGCAAGTATTACATGCAATACAATAAATACGGTGAAAATGCTGTGCCAAACCTTGAAATGCTTTTTGGTATTGAGAAAAGCCCTGATCAGTAAATAGAGAAATGCCGTATGCAAAGCCAGAGAGTTGATCCAGAGCCCTTCGTTGATATGAGGGGCTTCGCCTAGAAAAAACTCAGGTATAATGCCATATACTGAAGCATAATACACCGATAACCCTATAAAATAGGCGGGGGCATAAAACTGTTCTTTGTACTTGAGTAAAACAAACAAACTCAACTGATAAATGATGAGCGTCCAGATAATGGCATGGAATATACCCTGTACAAGGTTTCGAGCCTTGAACCGTGCTCCCCAGGCAGTTTGGGTATACAGTACAGGTACAAAGTTTACCAGACGATGATCAACATTACGTAAGCGGAAGTACACCGTTACTGGCTGTTGATCTGATTTTTCAGGCAATATCAAAGGTACAGGAGCATTGCGTCCTTCTTTTATTTTTTTTTGTGACAAAGGTACCAACCTGCCGGTTTTTTCTTTGATCAGTCCTTGTTGACTTTCTATGTATACCTCACCATAATTGGCCGAGCCCAGGTACAACACAAAGCTTTCGTCGTAGCTTAGGTGGCTTTGCAGGGTAAGGCGCCCCCAATAAGCCTCATGAGGATGAATTTTTTTATTGAATTTACTAAAAAGGATAAAAGGCTGGTTTTTAACGGCTGGGTACTTAAGTTGAAGGGTGGAGTCGGCGAGGATTTCTAAGGATTGACTGAGGGAGTAAGTAGCTTGTTTTTGTGAGACGATGTAGGTTTTTTGTGCTGATGAACCATAGCAGGTAATAATAATTACCAACCAGGTAATAATAATTCTGTTCATAGTAAGAGTTCGTATAAAATAGTAAGGCTTACGCGTCTTATTGTTCTATGTAACGGTATAAAACAATTCAGGTTATGGTACGCAAGCATATACTGAAATTCCAACAATAATTTATCCAATTCAGCCAAAAAAGCTATTGCGTAGCAAAGGAAGCATCCCCCATTTTTTTATACCACAAGTTCAGTACTTGTTCGGCGGGTTTGTGTTGAGGCGAGTAGCCCGTGTGGGTAGTAACATCGATACGGTGAACACCTTCGTCAAACCATTTCCAGACAAAGCCTCCGGCAAACCAAGGTTGAGGCATAAAAACTTGAAAAAGTGCCTCCAGTGCCTGGGCTTGTCCGGCAAGGTTTACCTTTTGACGATGGTTGCCCGACTCCCAAGGCTTATGGGCGGTATAGTTAATGCTGCGGTAACCAAACTCAGTAAAAAGCACTGACTTGTGATAATGTTTTTGTACCTGACTTATTTCATGCAACCAGTGTTGCCAGCCTGCCTTGAGCTGGGGTAAGGTAGGGGTAGCGGCTTTTGCCAAAGGAAAGTAAGCATCTATGCCTATATAATCGAGCATTGCCCAATAAGGAAACCGTTTGTACTCGTCCCAATTAGCCGCATAGGTGAGTTTGCCTCGGTATACCTTCCTTATTTTTTCGATCAATTGTTGCCAAAACTGAGGCTGTGCCTTTACAAAACTTTCTAGTTCGGTGCCTATGCAAAACAACTCTACCTGAAGCGAGTCGGCAAGGTGGGCATAATGCAAAATGTAGGCTTCATAAGACTTTGCCCAAGCCTGCCATTGGGTAGTAGAATCAAAATTGAGTGCGCCCGTAAAACCACCCCGAATGATCCATAAATGTGGTTTAAACATCAATTTTAGGTGTTGTTTACGAGCATATTTAGCATAAGCAATCATTCCTTGGGTGGTTTCGCCCTGCCATTGTCGAGGGGTGTCAAAATGTATTTGGGTAGAATCTTTGAAGCAAAAAGCATAGGGTACCAATGCTACCCAATCGGCATATACACGCTGACGTATTGGAGCAAAAGTTTGATCATTGGGTGGTTGGGCAGCACTTACAAAACTCACCCCGTCAATTTTTTTTGTCAGCCGATGAATAACTTCTTCGTTTTGTGGCTTGGTATGCTTTGCCTCGGTTTTGGGAGAGGTTTGGCAAGCAGTGACCCATATTGCCACCCAAACAGCCCAGCCCCAGTGTTTTAAAACCTGATCCATCGCACGCCAAAGTTAAAGGTTTCGCCAGCCCCCTGATTTTTGCCCAGTACATATTTCTGATAGTCGGCTTGTAGCTCAAGGGCACCTGGCACAATTTGCCAGCGCAAGCCTATGCCCAGGTCACCCCAATAGCCGCTACGTTGGGGTTGTTGCCACTGCTGATGGAACGTAAAGCCTGTTTGCAAGTTGGCACTGATCACGGGCGAAGCAAAATAGCTCAATATTCCCCGAAAGGGTACCCTTAAAATGCTGTTTTGCTCGCTACTTGTTTTGGGCAAAGACCACCACACCCCTGCTTGCAAAAAAGTATAGAGTTTGTCGGCTACTACTTGATCGAAGTAGACTTCGTTGGCCCACCAAAGGTGATCTTCGGCAAGAAAAGGCTGTACAATATCGATGCTTTCCAGATTGGGGGTCAGCGGAATAAGTATTTTGCTCACCAACGACCAACGTTTTTTTTCGGGTTGGGGCGACCAACGAACACCTGCTCCTGCATAAGCCAAGGCAGTACGTATACTGTCTGAACCAGCAAACTGGTATACTTGCAATGGAGAGTTTTGGGGCAAATCTGCCCGTACCGACTTCAGCCATATTTCAGTATCTAACTGTAGGTGTTTGCCTATACCATAGCTAAAGTGATGCTGCGAGGTAAAATATGTAATCCGCTCGCTGCTCTCAAATCTCACCCCATCGTTGGCATACAATGCTTTTTGGGTATAAAGCAAATTCCAGAAACGGTAAGCAAATTGCCCTTTTTGAAGCGCAACGGCAGGCGTGTAGTTTTGCAGGTTGTGCAAAGAGTCGGGTTGAGCCTGGCCAAAATGTACCAAGCCTGCAAATAAGCTCAACAGTAATATTGTTTTTTTCATATTGACAGTAACAATGAAAGGTGTTTGCATACAAAACCTAAGGAGCATGTTCAAAATAAGTGTCGAGATTGAGGGCATAAACTCAAGGCTGACTGAGGCACTTTTTGCGGGCAAGGCAACATCCGGGGGATGTTGAGCCAGACCGTGAGACGGTACTACGGACAATAAAAGCTCGTAGTCCCGGCGGAACTGCCGGGGTAACGAAAGTCAGTAAAGAGGATATGTTCTAAATCGGACAGCTTCAAAGTCCCGATTTCTTATCGGGGTTATTGTTGAGGGCTACGCCCGAAATCCCGTTTACGGGGCGATCACGTTCCTAAGCGCTTGATAAATGATTTAAGCTATATACCCCAATCCAACAGCCACTTCCAAATATTTTCGAATATCCGCCCTCGTATCTTTGCTCAGGTCTTGTGTATTGTTAAACCAACGCATCAAGCTATCAAAATCCCAATCTACAGTTTCTGCCAACTGCTTTGCTATATAAAGTCGTTGTTCCAATGCATTGATTGCTTGGGTGTGCCCCAATATACAAGCCAACACCAACTGTAAAATATCGCTGGCAAGCGCATATTCTGATTGATCAAACAAAGTGCGGTTACGCATCACCATTTGCCACGCTTTTTCATAGTCACCCGCACACAAATAAATCTCGGCAAGGGTAGCCTTGTAGGTAGCATCGTGTGGGTCTTTGTTAATGGCAAGCTCAATGTAATGTGTGGCTTGTTCCAGATTGCCCAGGCTAAAATACACATCGCCTACATTGCCATACAGCGCTGCAATGTTTGGGTCAATACTAATGCCTTTAAAGTAATCTTTCAAAGCCTCTTCATACCTTTTCAGGTAATTATAACTGTTGCCCCGGTCGTTATAATGCCAGGGATCATCGGGCTTAAGCCTAATTGCCTGTGTAAAATCCTTAATTGCCAATGCATACTCCCCCATTTCGTTGTAGTTAAGCCCTCGGTTATAATAACTATATTTATACCCAGGATCAGTCACCAGTGCCTGACTGTAGTCAACCAATGCCTGCCAATAGAGTTTCAAATCGTTTAGATTAATGCCTCTGCGGTTGTAATAGCTGGCATCTTCTCCGTAGGTCGCCAGGTTTTGAGTTGCCCAAATTACTTGTTGTACCCACGCTGCCTCTTGACTATTGGTGGGATACAACAGTCGCGCCTGTTCAAAATAGGCACACGCTGTCTCAGAACTTCCCTCGATAGTATCTACATACCCCAGCGCCACATACGCCAATCCATACTCAGGGTTAATGTCAGTGGCTGCCTGATAATCAAGTTTTGCCTGGGCATAACTACGGTGTCTGAAATAATATTCTGCCCGCATAAAATGCGCTTCATCATTGTCAGCATCCTGTGCTATTTGTTCGTTTAGCTGGTCTATGTGAGGTAAATTAGGCATTTAACAAATATTTAGGGCTTTGGTAAAAGTAAAAAATAACGTGCCTGTGTGGGCATTTATCACGAGTGAATGAATGCCTGGTAGCAATAAACTGTACTGTGTCATCCAACCGACAAAAAAAACTTCACAAACCATTTATATTGCTTGCATATTACAAAAACAACACATCACACTTCCTAATTTTTTGTGAATGAAGTGTTTGTAATTGTAATGCTAACTGAAATATAGTAATTTAAAATGTAATTAAAGAGAGAGGACGTAATTGTAGCTTTTTTCAATGGTCATATTGTTGAGCTTTTTCGATGCTTTGCCTCTTGCCTGGAGTTTTCGAGCAAGGTTTTGAATGCCTACACCTGACCACTTGAGGCTTGTTCCTGTCAGGCATTCACCGCTTATTGATACTACCGACAAAAACTAAAAAATGAAACATATTGTAATTATTGGCAATGGCATATCGGGCATTACTACTGCTCGCCACGTACGCAAAAACAGTGATCACCGCATTACAGTAGTATCTGCCGAATCAGATCATTTCTTTTCGCGTACTGCCTTGATGTACATTTATATGGGGCACATGCGCTACCAAGATACTAAGCCTTATGAAGATTGGTTTTGGGAAAAGAACCGAATCGCCCTCAAAAAAGCTTATGTACAAAGAGTAGACACTGACCGTAAAACCCTGTATTTGAACAATAACGAAACCCTTGATTATGATGCGTTGGTGCTTGCGACTGGGTCAAAGCCACGCAAATTTGACTGGAAGGGCATAGATGCCAAAGGGGTGCAGGGTTTGTATAGTTTGCAAGACCTTGAAATGATGGAACAAAACACTAAGGGGATTCGGCGGGCAGTGATAGTAGGAGGAGGACTTATTGGGGTAGAAATGGCAGAAATGCTGCAAAGCCGCCAGATAGAGGTTTCTTTTTTGGTACGTGAAGATCGATTTTGGGGCGGGGTAATGCCCAAAGAAGAGGGCGAGCTTATTAACCGCCACATGACGCACGACCACCACGTAGACTTGCGCTTACAAACCGAACTCAAAGAGATCGTGTCCGATACCAATGGGCGGGTGCAGCATATCATTACCCACAATGACGAGAAAATTGATTGCCAGTTTGTGGGGCTTACGATTGGGGTGGTGCCCAATATAGATTTTTTGCAAGGTACAAAGATTGCCCTCAACCGGGGCATATTGGTAAACCGTGCTTTAGAAACCAATATACCCGATGTATATGCCTTGGGCGATTGTGCTGAGTTTACCGAACCTTTTGCCAACCGACGCCCCATAGAGCAAGTATGGTATACGGGAAGAATGATGGGTGAAGCACTTGCCCAAACTTTGTGTGGCAAACGCACAGAGTATAAGCCCGGAATTTGGTTTAACTCCGCCAAGTTTTTTGATATAGAATACCAAACCTATGGTTGGGTATGGAACGAACTTAAAAAAAACGAACGAGCTTTTTATTGGGAACACCCCAACAAGCGCATTAGTTTGCGTCTGGTGTATGAGGCAAGCAATCAGCAGTTGCTGGGCATCAATGTATTTGGCATGCGCTTGCGCCACGAGGTATGCAACGACTGGATTGCTCAGGGCAAATCAGTAGCGCATGCCATTGCCCACCTAAAAGATGCCAATTTCGACCCTGAATTGTATACCCAACATGAGACCGCCATTGTAGCCGCTTACAACCAGCAAACTGGAGAAAATATTCGACTCAAGAACAGAAGTTGGAAAAGAATTTTTAACCGCAAAAAACAATACATTTAATAATTATGAACATTCAAAAAATAGGGTTAGGCTTATTTTTGGTGGGCTTTATTGCCTTTATTGTTACCTTAAGCCTGGGCGACTATCAGCTTACCCCAGAAGTGCTCAAAACCACCGTGACCAATGCCGACAAACGTGTGGCGCTTATGCCTCAGGTAGACCCAATGTTTCGTAAGCGGTTTGGCGACCAATTTAACTTTGTGGCCAACCTGAAGGGAGGGTTTGAACTTGCCAATGCCGAAATCAAACAAAAGTATGCCTTTAGCCAGGCAGAAATAGATGCGATTGCTGCCAAAAACGGGAAAAAGTACAGTAAAAGCCCTATTGACGAACTTTACCCCAAAGGCAACGAACTCAACGATTTTAAAAACAAGGCGCTCAAAGACTACACAGGTTGGCTAGAGTCGCAAAGCTTTGCCGATGCCAAGGCGCTCAAAGAAAAACTGGCTACTACCATACAAAATATCAACAATGATGTAATCCAAAAAAAGGGGTTTAGTAGCTATGAAATCAAAAACCTGCTTTTTTCTATTACCAAAGCCTCTAGCGATGGCTGGGTAGCCGCTCATCCTGCCTTATGGTTTTTGCTCACTATAGCATTGGCGGCTGTGGGTGGCTTGCTTTATATTTTACCCTCGCTCGCCTCCTTTCCAGGCATCAAAAACAATGGCGTATTTACTCATCCAGGCACTTCGCGCGGATGGATAGGTATTTTGGTGGGGAGTTTTCTCATTAGCTTTTACATTTTTTTGTATTGGTTTCCCGAATATATTACCAGCTGGGTGCTCATGGTAGACCCCCTCAGTAAAACACTCAGCGGCAACCCGGCAAGCCAATGGTTTTTGTATGGTTTGCTATACTGTGTGGCTATGTTGGTCATGGGCGTACGTATGGCAGTAAAGTACCGCCACAACCGCTATCAATTGGTGCGTACGGCTTCGGTAGTCTTTTTCCAGCTGGCTTTTGCTTTTCTTATTCCCGAAATATTGGTCAGGTTCAACCAACCTTATATGGACTTTAAGAACATCTGGCCGCTTGACTACGATTTTTTCTTTGCTTACAACATAGACGGAATGGTAAAAGCCGGTACCTTGGGTATTTTTATGCTGGGCTGGGGCATTGCTTTATTTGCTATAGCTGTGCCCATTATGACCTATTTCTTTGGCAAGCGTTGGTATTGTTCATGGGTGTGTGGTTGTGGCGGACTTGCCGAAACCTTGGGCGACCCTTACCGTCAACTGTCCGACAAGTCGCTCAAAGCCTGGAAAATAGAGCGTTACCTTATCCACGGAGTGTTGGTGTTTGCTGTTATAATGACTGGGCTTACTTTATATACTTACTTTACGGGGGCATCACAAGTGCTATTTTTAGACACCTACATGGTACAAAAAGTCTACGGATTTTTAATCGGATCGGCGTTTGCCGGAGTAGTGGGCACAGGCTTTTACCCTTTGATGGGCAACCGGGTTTGGTGTCGTTTTGGTTGTCCATTGGCTGCCTACATGGGCATTGTGCAACGCTTCAAATCACGTTTTCGCATTACTACCAATGGAGGGCAGTGCATTTCTTGTGGCAATTGCTCTACCTATTGCGAAATGGGCATAGACGTACGGGCTTACGCCCAAAAAGGGCAAAACATTGTGCGTGCCTCGTGTGTGGGTTGCGGCATATGTGCTACTGTATGCCCACGTGGTGTGCTCAAGCTGGAAAATGCTCCCGAAGGTGGGCGCATTCACGACCAACCTATCTTGATTGGTAATGATAGTATTGACCTAAAAAAATAGTTTATGCTCCCACTCTTTTAAGTCTTCCGAAGGAGACTTGAAAGGCTTAATATAGGGAAGTCTCGATCCTTACAGGACAAGCTTTCCTTTCGCATAATACTTGACCAAAGCCTGCATTCGCAGGTTAAAAA
>NZ_CANLRP010000254.1 GCF_947493425.1 uncultured Microscilla sp.
ATCCTTAAATCACTTGAGATAAACCAGAAATGGGAGATATACTGGAGTACCATCACTTAATATTGTACAGAAGGTATTTTATTAAACTATAGAAATTTATTTTTACACCATTCCTAAGACAAATAATAGGCATTAAAGGTATGTTTGTATTAGGCAACCAATAGTAAAATTAATTTCTACCTAAAAAAAACGCTGGCAAAGATTCAATGGGCATTCCTTACTTTTTTCAAACAATTATTGTATTATTGCATAGAAAAGTAGAACAGGATCATTGACAACAAAACATACAATGCCTTTTGAAACTTTTTGCTATTGGAAAATGTTAATTGATTGGAGCATCGCTCCTTTTTATTTAAATATATAGTATGCACGCATACTATTGTAGGTTTGATCAACTCTTTTAAATATAAGAAAACTAAAGGAATTTGGTCAGATCTTATGTCAGAAAAATTACCCAAAACCCAATAAATTCGAGTTTTAGTTATGAACGAAGCTTATATTTACGACGCTGCTCGTACCCCTCGTGGACGTGGAAAAGCCGACGGAGCTCTACACACCACCCAACCTATTCACCTCCTTACCACAGTATTAAAAGCTCTTCGCGACCGTAACGATTTAGATACTTCTTTGGTAGAAGACGCCATCATGGGTTGCGTATCTCCAGTAGGCGAGCAAGGTTCAGACATTGCCCGTGCTGCTGTGATCGAAGCTGGCTACGCCGAAACCACTGCCGGTGTTCAAATGAACCGTTTTTGCTCTTCTGGTCTTGAGGCAATCAATACTGCGGCTGCTTATGTAATGTCTGGACAGTCGGACATGATTGTAGCAGGTGGAGTAGAGTCTATGTCTCGTGTGCCTATGGGTTCAGACGGAGGCGCTATGTTTACCAGCCCAGAAATGATTGGTAAACACAAAATGGTTCCCCAAGGAATCTCTGCCGATTTGATTGCAACCAAATATGGATACAATCGTGAGCAGTTAGACCAATTTTCGGCTATTTCGCACGAACGTGCTGAGCTTGCCTGGAAAGAAGGTCGTTTCGACAAATCTATTATCCCGGTAACCGACAACTTAGGCATTCCTTTGTTGAGCAGAGACGAGGGTATTCGCCCTGGCACTACCGCCGAAAGTTTAGGCAAATTAAAGCCTTCTTTTGAAATGATGGGGCAAATGGGTGGTTTAGATGCCCTTGCTTTACAAAAATACCCTGAGTTGGCAAAAATTAACCACGTACATCACGCAGGTAATGCTTCTCAGATTACCGATGGTGCAGCGGCTTTGTTGATTGGTAACAAAGAAGCGGGCGAAAAAGCTGGCATGAAGCCTCGTGCCAAAATGCACTCTTTCACCATTATTGGAACCGAGCCTACCATTATGTTGACAGGACCTGCTCCTGCTGCCGAAAAACTATTCAAGAAAACAGGTTTGAAAGCCAGCGACATCGATTTGTATGAAGTAAACGAAGCGTTTGCTGTAGTACCTATGTTGTTTATGGACCGCATCGGCATCGATCAGTCTATTATGAATGTAAATGGTGGTGCCATTGCTATGGGTCACCCATTGGGTGCTACTGGTGCTGTTATCTTGGGTACTTTGCTCGACGAACTTGAGCGCCAAGACAAAACATTAGGCTTAGCTACGCTTTGTATTGGTGGTGGTATGGGTATCGCTACTGTTATCGAGAGAGTATAAATTAGACGATAGTCAATAGTCAATAGACGATAGTCTGTAGTTGGTAGTCGGTAGAGTAGCCACAAAAACTCCCGACTCCCGACTATGGATTCCCAACTAAAAAACTAGAAATAAACAATGATTTTATATAACGTAGAAGACGGAGTAGCCATTATCAGCTGGAACATGGAAGGCTACCCAATGAATGTATTAAACGAAGACTCTATCAAAGCTTTTGCCGATGCGACCGATAAAGCGGTAAACGACACAGACGTAAAAGGCATTATTATAACTTCTGAGAAAGATGCTTTTGGTGCAGGTGCCGACTTGAAAATGATCAAGAAAATGCTTGCCCAAAAAGATTTAGATGTAAAAACTGCTTTTGAAAACGCCCGCGAGCTCAACCAGGTATTTCGTCGCTACGAAACCAGCGGTAAGCCAGTAGTAGCTGGTATCAACGGTACTGCTTTGGGTGGTTTTTATGAAGTATGTTTGGCTTGTCACTACAGAGTAGCTGTAAACAACCCTAAGGCGCAAATTGGTTTGCCAGAAGCGCAAATTGGTTTGATTCCTGGTGCGGGTGGAACCCAACGTGTGCCTCGTATGGTAGGCATCGAGGCTGCGGCTCCTTTATTGCTCGAAGGCAAGCGCCTTAAGCCAGAAGCAGCGCATAAGGCTGGTTTGGTAAACGAATTGGTAGCCGATAAAGACCAGATGATGGCAGCAGCGAAGAAGTTCATCGCTGAGAATAAGTTTATCATGCAACCCTGGGACGAAAAGAACCGCAAGGGACAAATCGTAGGAAAGAAAAACTACCGTGTACCTAAAGGTAACATCCAAAGCCCTAAAGGTGTACAGGTATTGATGCCTGGTACAGCGCTTTTGATGGACAAAACTAAAGGGAACTATCCTGCACAGTTGGCGATTATGAACTGTGTATACGAAGGTTTGCAGGTACCGATGGACCAAGCGCTTGACATTGAGTCTCGTTACTTTACTCAAGTATTGCGTACACCTGAGGCACGCGGTATGGTGCGTACCCTGTTTTTTGGTATCCAGGATGCCAACAAAGGCGAAGCTCGCCCAAAAGACATTCCTAAAACTGAGATCAACACTGTAGCCATTTTGGGTGCAGGTATGATGGGCGCAGGTATTGCCTATGTATCGGCAATGGCTGGAATGAACGTAATCTTGAAAGATATTTCAGTAGAAAATGCGGAAAAAGGAAAAGATTACTCTCGCAATCTTTTGAAGAAACGTTTGTCTAAAAAACGCATCACGCAGGAAAAAGCTGATCAAGTACTTGAACTGATCAAAACTACTGACAAGGTAGAAGATTTGGCTGCGGCTGACTACATCATTGAGGCGGTATTTGAAAACCGTGACCTGAAGTACAAAATCACTCAGGAAACTGAAGCTGTAATTCGCGAAGATGTGATCTTTGGTTCTAACACTTCTACTTTACCTATCACTGGTTTAGCTGAGGCTTCTAAGCGTCCTGACCAATTTATTGGTATTCACTTCTTCTCGCCAGTAGACAAAATGATGTTGGTAGAGGTAATTATGGGTGAGAAAACGTCGGACAAAGCGTTGGCAGCTACTTTAGATTATATCCAAAAAATCAAGAAAACACCTATCGTAGTAAACGATTCTCGTGGGTTCTATACCTCTCGTTGTTTCAGTACTTACACTGCCGAAGGTATGGAAATGCTACAAGAGGGCATCAACCCAATCTTGATCGAGAACGCAGGTAAGTCGGCAGGTATGCCAGTAGGTGCTCTTGACGTAGCCGATGCGGTAGCCCTTGACTTGGCTTACAAGATTATGAAGCAAACCTCAAAAGATACGGGTGAAGCTATGGAAGCCATGCCAGGTGGCAAGGTTGTAATCAAGTTTAACGAAGAGCTTGACCGTGTAGGTAAGAAAGCCAAGAAGGGATTCTATGAGTATCCAGAAAATGGCAAGAAATACTTGTGGCCAGGTTTGCAAGAGCATTATCCATTGGCAGAAAAGCAACCCAACATCGAAGACTTGAAAAAACGTTTCTTGCACCGTCAGGCGTTAGAGTGTATCCGTTGTTTGGAAGAAGGAGTATTGCGTAACCCAACCGATGGCGATGTAGGATCTATATTAGCCTGGGGATTTGCTCCTTATACTGGAGGTGCCTTCTCTTATGTAGATGCCGTAGGTATCGAGCAGTTTGTAAAAGATTGTGATGAGTTGGCAGGTCAGTATGGCGACCGTTTCAAAGTATCGGACAAACTACGTGACATGGCAGCTAAAGGCGAAACATTCTTTAAAGATATGGCATTAGAAGCCGCAGCTGTATAAGTTTTTGACCAAGTACCCTCGCTTTTAGTGGGGTTTCAATAATAGATTAAAATCCCCGTTTCTGGTTTTGAAACGGGGATTTTTTTTGGGTAAGTAAAGCTATGTCAAATTTGAGCTGTAGAGAGTGAAAACCCTAATGTAATATTTAAATGTTTCCTTTATAGTTAGATGACCAACCAAGTATTGCTTTCATTTTTTGAGATGGGTTAAATTTGAATGCCGTACTTTCTTTTCTTTCCGATACATAAAACTTCCCTAAGTGTTGAATGGTAATGCTCGACTTAGCTTTCATACAGTCATATAGTGTATCTATGAACCCTTCCAAGTATTTTTCTGCGTTCTTTTCACTACAACCCATCTTGTCGGAATATAGTCTTATGAAGTCCTTGTGCTTGGTTGTTTTGTCTGATAGTCGCATATCAATTAATTTTTAGCTTTGTTTGCCATAAATGTATGACTTTTTTTGAAAAAATTAAGGCCTTGCTTTTTTAGTCCTCTTTTGGAAGACTTAAGATTATGCAATGAATGCAAGCCCTCGACTTCTCCCAAAGACAAGTTCGGGGTTGTTAATTTGCTACCGTAAATTATTATAAAGCTGATTTAAACCATTCTTTTTAACTATCTGACTATAAGCCTAGAAGTTTGCTTTGATAAATAGGTTTCAAGTGTTCTCAAAGGGAACACTTGAAACAGTGGAGGGTTTTACGCAACAACCTTATTGAATAAGTTCTTTTACAAGTTTGAATACTTTCTTATTAAAAGCTATTTCGTGACCTTGACCTTCAAGGGCAACGAAGCTGACCTTTTTCTTATTTGTTTGTAATGCTTTGACATACTTATTGGCAATGCTTATGGGCACTACTTTGTCATTTGTTCCATGCACCACTATTACTTTTACGTCATCATCCAGATGCTTAATTTCTTCAATTGGAGAAAGACTATTTACCTTTGCGTCCCATATTGGGGCGTTGTCTTGCAATGTTTTCATGTGTTTTCGCCAACGATGAACATCACAAGGGCAAGAGATAAGCAAGGCTGCCGCATACGTGCTTGAGTATTTAGCAAGTAAATTGGCCGAAATAGCTGCACCTCCAGAATGACCCACTAAGACTATTTTAGAAGGGTTGTATCTTTTTTTCAAATTTGTCGCAAGGTGATGGATAGAAGCAAGTACCTCTTTTGTATAATTATCCCCCGTGGCTTCTCCTCGTTCTCCTTCAGAGCGGTTGCCTTTACTGTCGGTGTAGCCTGGTCTGAGCACTCCTACTGCCACCACATTTTGGTTCTCTTTGGCAATTTTCCTGGCAATCGCATACTGATAAGAAGGTTTGTTAAATGGTGCATCTCCATGCAATACTAAAATCATTGTTGGACGATTCAACGTTCCTGGACTGACATAAGGAATGTGGAATAGTTTGGAAGGTGTTGGATTACCGGGGCTTTTGTCGCTGTGCCTTACGTTTCGTGCCGAATTACAGGCAGTAAAAATAAGGAGGATGAAAAGAAATTGAATGATGATTTTCTTAAAGTTCATTTGGTTATTATGGGTTTTATATGGTAAGCTATTACAATAGTTGTTTGCCAACTGGTGTGGGTTTAAACGTGGTGGTTGAAAGTGGTAAATATTTTGTAATTATTTCAATGCTGCCTCAATTTATTCAAGCCTGAAACGAGCATAAAGTGTTCCGCATTGATTTTCTTTACCTTTTGCCTCAATTCCTCGCTTGCCTTGCCATATACCTCTAAACTTACAAATTCCCGAAACTCACCTAGTCTGGAAGCAAAAGATTTGTAGTTGTCAAAATGGAACAGCACCGCTTCAGCGTTGACATAAGTTTCTAATACTTTGATCGTACTTGAGTCTTCAGACACATACCAATCATATTGTAACATGCCTTCTTCGGTGTTGATGCAATGTGCTTGTAGTTCTTTGATTACTTCTTGTAGTTGAGGCAATTGCCCCTCAATTAATTTTGAGGTGGCAATAATAATAACTCGATCTTCCATATACGCTTAAATCATTATAGATTGTTTTAGTACTTGACACGCCAGACGTGTGCGTTTGCAAGTATGCATAAATAAAAAAAATTGCCCAAGCGAATGAACAAAATTTTGTGGTAGAGTAGTATTTGATTGTGTAGAGGGTAACTATTCAAAAGCTTATCAAGGAGATATTTCAGCATTTACCAATACACAGAATTATTCAACGCTTCTGCGCAAAACGATTTTCCTTTGATGGGGTTGATTTCCTTACCTTCAAGCGATTGTGCTATCCATCCTTCAGGGTAACTTAGCCTCAATGGTGCCGGAATTACCTGTTCGCTTATAGGCTTGTAACCTACTTTAGAGTAAAAGCGAATATCTCCATAAGTAATTAATACTTGTGCGCCCTCATTTTTGAGAAACTGATGAGCATGTTGGATAAGTCCTTGCCCTACACCAGTGCCTTGTACTGAGGGAACAACGGCTGCAGGTGACAATAGCCAGGCATTGACAGTACTTTGGTTAAATCTCATTTTTGAGAAAATAACCCCACCTACTATTTTTTCTTCTTTAGAAGTGGTGAATACACGAATATCCTGTGTAGGGGTTATTTTTAGCAAGGTATGCACCAAATTGCCAATTAAGGCTCCTTCTTTCTTGCCTTCCGTGTCAGTAAATGCTTGAGCAAACAATTGAACGATTTCACTATCTTGCCCGCCTTTATATATTGAGTGTTGCATGGTCATTAAAATAGTTGCTATGTTCTTTTAAGTCTTCCTTTTGGAGACTTGAAAGTGTTGATAATTGCAAGTCTTTTGACTTGTTTGCAATGGCAAAATTAGGCTGCCTTTACCTAAACTACGCTTTTTGGCTGCAAGTCTGAAGACTTTCTTTTATGCTATGCTCTTTTAAGTCTTCCTTTTAGAGACTTGAAAGTGTTGATAACTGCAAGTCTTTTGACTTGCTTGCGATGGCAAAATTAGGTTTAAACTACGCTTTTTGGCTGCAAGTCTGAAGACTTCCTTTTATGGTTAAGTTTCAAGTGCCCCTTTGGGAACACTTAAAACAGCCTTCTCAGCTCTTTTAAGTCTTCCTTTTGGAGACTTGAAAGTGTTGATAATTGCAAGTCTTTTGACTTGCTTGCGATGGCAAAATTAGGTTTAAACTACGCTTTTTGACTGCAAGTCTGAAGACTTCCTTTTATAGGTCAGTTTCAAGTGCCCCTTCGGGAACACTTAAAACAGCCTTCTTAGCTCTTTTAAGTCTTCCTTTTGGAGACTTGAAAGTGTTGATAATTGCAAGTCTTTTGACTTGCTTGCGTCTGTAAAACTATCTTTACTCTAAAAAATCTATAGCCAGCAATCCCTTAGTACCTGCATAGTCGCGTGCGCTGGAAAGCAAGTAATGTTCAGGAGTATCAACTAGCATCGCCTTGACTGGGTTTTGGTGGATGTAGTCCAGTTTTTGCTCCATAAATTGGTTAGTGACAAGTTCTATGGGGTGATTATCTTGTTGCCAAAACTGGTAATGTTTATTATTTGCATTCTTCTGTCCAGCACTTTGAAATAACCACATCATCCAGTTTTTTCTGCTTTCAGGAATATTTTGTACAGCTTGAATGATCTGTCCTGATGTAAACTTTTTGAAGTCTCGCATAATATCAGAAAAACTCGGTGTACCATTTCTTGAAATGATGAGGTGTAAATGATTACTCATCAAGCACCATCCATGGATTACTAAGCCTTTCTTTTTTTGACAAAAACCAAGACTATCTATTACAATATCTGTAAGTTCTTTACGAGTAAATGCATCTACCCACTGCACTACAGCAAAGGTTATAAAATAGATGCCATCTGGATTGTTGAATTTATAAGCTGACATTTTTAAAAATCTGATTAAATAAAGCTTTTAGCTCGGTGAAAGTCTGAAGACTTTCTTTTATGGGCTATGCTCTTTTAAGTCTTCCTTTTGGAGACTTGAAAGTGTTGATAACTGCAAGTCTTTTGACTTGCTTGCGATGGCAAAATTAGGTTTAAACTATGCTTTTTGGCTGCAAGTCTGAAGACTTCCTTTTATGGTTAAGTTTCAAGTGCCCCTTTGGGAACACTTAAAACAGCCTTCTCAGCTCTTTTAAGTCTTCCTTTTGGAGACTTGAAAGTGTTGATAATTGCAAGTCTTTTGACTTGCTTGCGATGGCAAAATTAGGTTTAAACTACGCTTTTTGACTGCAAGTCTGAAGACTTCCTTTTATAGGTCAGTTTCAAGTGCCCCTTCGGGAACACTTAAAACAGCCTTCTTAGCTCTTTTAAGTCTTCCTTTTGGAGACTTGAAAGTGTTGATAATTGCAAGTCTTTTGATTTGCTTGCGATGGCAAAATTAGGTTTAAACTACGCTTTTTGGCTGCAAGTCTGAAGACTTTCTTTTATGGTTAAGTTTCAAGTGCCCCTTTGGGAACACTTAAAACA
>NZ_CANLRP010000255.1 GCF_947493425.1 uncultured Microscilla sp.
CGCGCGTCGTCCTCGCGCGTGCCCAACTAAGCAAATTCAACATTATAGCCATAAGCTAGAAGACAATAGTCGGGAGCTTCTACAGCCTCAAGCTTTTAGCGGCAAGTCTATTAGTTGAGAGTTAGTAGTCAGGAGTCGGGAGTCTAATGCTGTTTCCATTAGTCTTGTTTGGCTGGAAGTTTTGAAGATGGCGCGCGTCGTCCTCGCGCGTGCCCAACTAAGCAAATTCAACATTATAGCCATAAGCTAGAAGACAATAGTCGGGAGCCTTCGCTACACTAGAGAAAATATTGATTGGACATAAACAAACGCCTGCCTTTGAGTAAAAGCAGACGCTTGAAAAGTTGGGATAGTCAATGTTATTCGCCTTGCATAATGCCTTGTTTGCGTTTGCAACGATCCATAGACTTTTGGTAACGGTCTATGTCATCATTGATCAATGAAAACTGAATACTTTTTTTGTAAGCGTCAATGGCTTCGTCGTATTCGCCTTTGAGTTCTTTCATGATACCATACTCATTCCAGATTTTCGACTTATTCACTCCTCTTACCGTGAGCGCGTTTTCAAGGTGCTTTTTCAGTTCATCGAAACGCTCTAAAGTAGATAACAAAATGGCATAGTTGAGATATACCGCACTATAGTCAGGCGCGTACTTCAGCGACAAACGGTAACATTCCTCGGCTTTTGCGTAGTTTTTATACTTGGTTTCATAAATCCACCCCAAGTGATTGTATGCCTTGCCATACTCGGTTTCTTGCTCAATGATATACACTAGTTTATCAAAAGCCTCTGAAATCAAACCATCTTTAATGTCTTGGTCTGCTTCTACAAATAATTTTTCCAGTTGTAGTATATTATCGTTTGTATCCATACTAAGGTATGCGTTTTAATTAGGTTTAAACTCGGTTTCGTCGCCAGTTACTTTGCGTAGCTGTACCATTACCTGCTACAGGCTGTTCATTGGCTTTTTTATCATTTAACAGAAAATTGACCATAGCCGCCGCTACTTTTGCCTCTTCTTCTTGTTCTTGTATTGATAAGTTGTTTTGATCCAGTAATTCGGGAGAAAAGTGTTTGTTCACAAAATTTGTATCAAATTTCCCCGAAGTAAATGCTTCGTGTTGCAACACAAAGTGGCAAAAGCTTAAGGTGGTTTCGATGCCCACAATCTGATACTCTTCTATAGCCCTGATCATACGTTCTATAGCCTGTGCCCGGTCTTTGCCATAAGTCACCAACTTGGCTATCATTGGGTCATAATAAATAGGAATGTCCATTCCTTGCTCAAAGCCATCGTCTACCCTTACTCCGGCACCCTGGGGTCTTTTGTAAGTAGTAAGTTTGCCAATATCAGGCAAGAAATTATTCTTGGGATCTTCGGCATATACCCTTACTTCTATAGAATGCCCCTGAATGCTCAAGTCTTCTTGTTTGAGCGACAAAGCCTTGCCTTCGGCTATTTTAATTTGCTCTTTCACCAAGTCTATTCCTGTGATTTGCTCGGTTACAGGGTGCTCTACTTGCAAACGGGTGTTCATTTCTAAAAAGTAGAAATTGAGGTGTTCGTCGGCAATAAATTCTACCGTACCTGCTCCATAATAGTTACAAGCCTTTGCCACATTTACTGCGGCTTCGCCCATGGCTTTGCGTATTTCAGGGGTTACTACTGCTGAAGGAGCTTCTTCTATTACTTTTTGGTGGCGACGCTGAATAGAGCATTCGCGCTCAAACAAATGGATCACGTTGCCTTGGGTGTCTCCTAATACCTGTATCTCGATATGCTTGGGCGAGGTAATGTATTTTTCGATAAATACAGCACCATCGCCAAACGCCGATACTGCTTCGCTCACAGCCCGGTTCATTTGCTCTTCAAAATCTGCCGGATTTTCTACCACTCTCATTCCTTTTCCTCCACCTCCGGCACTTGCTTTTATCAAAATAGGATACCCTATTTCTTTGGCTTTTACCTTGGCAGCTTCAATGTCGGTAATGGCTTTGGGGGTGCCAGGCACCATTGGAATGTCATACTTTGACACTGCCTCTTTAGCTGCGAGTTTGCTACCCATTACTTCTATAGCTTCGGGTGACGGCCCTATAAATATGATACCGGCTTCGGTAACTCTGCGGGCAAAGGTGGCGTTTTCGGACAAAAAACCATAGCCAGGGTGTATGGCATCTACGTTCAGCTTTTTACAAACCTCAATAATCTTGTCTATCTGAAGGTAAGATGCTGCCGAGGGAGGGGGACCTACACAAACAGCTTCATCGGCATACTTTACGTGCAATGCATTTCGGTCGGCTTCGCTAAAAATGGCTACAGTTTTAATCCCCATTTCGCGGGCAGATCGCATCACTCTTAAAGCAATTTCGCCTCGGTTGGCTACCAGTATTTTTTTTATTCCAGCGGTGTGATTTGAGTTATTCAATGGTGGTATATTTTAATATTTTTGTGTCTAAAACTAACAATTGTATCGAGTAACCAATATAAGCTTTTAAGCAATATCGCGTGTTTTTTATCTCTTGAAACGCTTGTATCAACGCCTGATATTTGTGCGCTAAAATACCTGCCAATATTAAATTACATCTGCAAAATAAAGCAATACATCATACCATTTACATAGCATATTTTTGCTTTTTCAAATTAGAGATTTATCAAGCAGGATTAAAAATATTTAAGTTATTTTTTCACATTGCACCTGACTTTTGGTCAAAAAAAGATACAAAAACCCTTCATTCAGTATAAATTAGGGCATTTATGCTTTGCAATCCAATATATTAACAATAACTTTGCGTGCTTTTTAGAGCATGTGCCTTTCAAGTATAAAAGGGGCTGCTTTAATCAAGTTGGTTGTTTAGTTGTGATGTTATCAAATGCATTTAAGTTACCCATTACATCCAATAATTTTGATGATTGCAATATTTTCAAAGCATTGAAAAATGCTTTGCTTCAAACGAACTATTGATAATAAAACTAAAAACAACTGAAACCAACACCTTTGGATTATTTATTTTAATTAAAACCAAATAGTACTGTGGACTTATTTGAAAAGATATTAGCCGATCAAGGACCCCTTGGAGCACACGCAGACGAATGGCATGGATATTTTACTTACCCTAAGCTGGAAGGTGAAATAAAACCGTGGATGACCTTTCAAGGCAAAGAAGTGCTTACCTGGAGTTTAAACAACTACTTGGGTTTGGCAAACCATCCTGAAGTAAGAAAAGTAGATGCGGAAGCCAGCGCTGAGTGGGGTATGGCTTATCCAATGGGTTCGCGGATGATGTCGGGTAACAGTAACTTACACGAACAACTTGAAGTACAACTATCTGAATTTGTAAAGAAAGAAGATACTGTATTGCTTAACTTCGGTTATCAGGGGGTTATCTCTATTATTGATGCCTTGATTGACCGCAAAGACGTTGTCGTGTATGATTCACAGTCTCATGCTTGTATCATTGACGGTTTGCGTATGCATTTGGGTAAACGATTTGTGTACCCACACAACAACATCGAAAACCTGGAAAAACAACTTGAGCGTGCTCAAAAAGTAGTAGAGGAAACTGGAGGAGCTATTTTAGTGATTACCGAAGGAGTGTTTGGTATGGCGGGTAGCCTCGGTAGCCTTCAGGAAATTGTAGCTCTCAAAAAGAAACACAATTTCCGTTTGTTGGTAGACGATGCACACGGCTTTGGAACAATGGGTTCTACCGGTGCAGGTACTGGCGAAGCACTAGGCGTACAAGACGAAATTGACGTTTACTTCTCTACTTTTGCCAAGTCTATGGCTACTATCGGAGCGTTTGTGTCTTCTACAAAAGAGGTATGCCGTTATTTGCGTTATAACATGCGTTCTCAGATTTTTGCCAAATCGCTGCCAATGCCTATCACCATAGGCGCTATCAAACGTTTAGAAATGCTTCGCTCACAGCCTGAGCTACGCGAAAACTTATGGAATGTAGTCACTACACTCCAAAATGGATTAAAAGCAAAGGGTTTCAACATAGGTCAAACTCAATCGCCTGTAACACCTGTATTTCTTAAAGGAGGTACCAATGAGGCAGGGCATATTGTAATTGACTTGAGAACCAACTATAATATATTTTGTTCTATTGTGGTGTTTCCGGTGGTACCTAAAGATGTGATCATGCTTCGCATTATACCTACTGCGGCACATACAATAGACGATGTAGAAAAAACACTGGCAGCATTTGAAGATATTGCTAAAAATCTTCAGGCTGGAAAATACAACAAACCTATGCCTACTTTGAAAGAAGTATTGGTGTAGGGTGTTGCTTGAGTAATCAACAGTTATTAATCATAAACTTTTATTAATTAATTCTATGAGTAAGAATCGTTATAATGATGTACAAGCGCTCTTGGACGAGGTAAAAGAAGACTTTTCTAAATTCTATGAGAAGGACAACCAAGCAGCTGGTACTCGTGTACGTAAGAAAATGCAAGACTTAAAAGTACTTGCTCAGGAAATTCGTACTGAGGTTCAGGATATCAAAAACAAAGCCGCTGAAACTGCTAAAAAATAGTCTTAGTTGCTTATAATGTTATCCAAAAGCTTAGCCCTTGTGTATTCAGAATATGCAGGGGTTTTGTTTTTTAAGATAAGCTTATGCTACTTTTCAAAATCAAGACTCTACTACTTCTCCTTGTTTAATGCGTTTTTTCATTACCTTGGTTTTGTTGGTAATAAACAACAAATCGTCTTTATCAAGCTGAGTAATAGTAAGCCACTTATCTATTTTGCTCATATCCCAATACACATCTATTTCGTTGAGTAGCAACTCTTCAAAGTCTGCCTCTGATTGTGTGGTACCCAAATGGCGTATTTTTTTAATGATAAGTTCAAAGTATTTGGCAAGTATTTGATCTCGGATTTTAAGGTCTGCAAACTCGCTCAATTTACTAAGATACCCGTGGGCTTCTTCATAGTTTTCTGATACAATCAATAGCTCAGTTATAGATAAATAAGCCAAGGCAAAATCATCATCTTTTTCGATGGCCACCCGGTAGTTTTCAATGGCTAGTTGATAGTCTCCCTTTTCTTTATAAGCGTTTCCTTTGCCATAATAGCTATAGGCATAGTCAGCGTCTAAGTCTTGTATTTGGTCATAGTTTTCAATGGCTTTGTCATATTTCTTCATTTTAAACGCTGTATTGGCGTGCAGTATCAAAGCTATTTTATTTTGAGGCTCCAAGGTAAGGGCTTGATTAAAAATTTTAATGGCTGATTTATACTCTGCGTTATCGCTGTGGGTGGCCCCTTTGAACAACATTGCATTGGTATCTTCGGCATTGAGGTGCAACACTTCATTAAAAGACTCTCTGGCATCTTTCAAATGCCCGGTTTCATACTCTTCTATTCCTTTCAGGTACCAATCTTCGGGGGTGTAGTCGGGCGCATTTTTTAGTTTTAACAATACCTTTTTATATTCTTGTATTTCCAGCTTTGTTTCTGCCGGAAAAGTCAAAGTTTCGTTTAAAACCTGGGTTTTATCTGCCAGGCGTGCGCCCAACTCTAAGTAGTGGGCAAAATCTTGTTCCCAGGTGGGTACTTTGCCTTTCAGGTTTTCGGCTACTTCTTCGTTTACTACCTTGATAAGGCGGTCTATCTCAGGGCGGGCATTTTTATGAATAATATCGGCTATATCGGTTTCTTTGATATACTTGGTAACTGTAGCCGCCACTGCTGCTTCACCCTTTTCCCGTACAATCTCCCTGACATCACGGTCACGCACTTTGCGCTGTATCATATCTTTGAGGTAATAGCGAATAGACTCTTTAAAGTTTTCTTCTATCCATACTCCCAGCAAATGCCTTCCCAAGAAGTTGCGTTGCCATATCAATAGTATAATACCTACTACTATAAACCCGGCGATGATCTTCAAAGCATTGATATTCCAGTGAATTTGCTGATATAGTGAATCTTCTTTAGCTTTTTGTTCCGACTCAAGTACTTTGATGGCGGTCTCTTGGTGGGCAAGCTTGTCTCTCAAATCATAAATCATCTTTTGCTGGTCAGAAATTGTCTTCTGCTGGGTTTGCAACAACTGTTGTTGGGTCTTGGTTCTATCGTCCAGTGTACGGAGTTCTGTCACTTGAGCATAAGAAGTTATGCTTAATACCAATAAGCTACAAAGCAAATAATGATATAATTTTGGTAGATATTCCATTCTTATAAAAGTTACAGATTGTTTGCCAATCTTTTGCACATAAACAGGCACTAACTGAGGTTAAATATACGCTGTTTGTTTCGTTGTCCTGTTCAATATCGTGTTCTAATATAGAAAATTTATAAGTGACCTTGTTGCACCCCTTATTTGTTTTAGTAATGAATTGCCCAAGTCAGGTATTTATTTAAGTTCGGAGGTGTTGAAGTTTGCCACTGTATTTTATTTTGATATTTCAAGATATGCAATTGTAGCTCAAAACTCACACACTATTTATATTTTTAGTAAAAAAAAATCACCTATCACTTACAAGCTCGCCACCACGCTGTAATAAAATAATTGTATAAATTAAAGTGCTATTTATTATTTGTAGAACTGTATCTACGATTGGCAAGAGTAAATGCTCATTACACACCTCCCTCCAATATAAACAACTGATTATCAAAACCATACAAGTGTCACATTTGTATCAACTGTATTGGTTTTCTAAGCGTTAGTTAAGCTTTATCTATACTGATAACTTGAGTAGATTTTGTACTATATAGGATTAATAAAAAAAATATTATATTTTTGCACCAACTTTTCCAAAATAAGTACTTCAAAGAAGTATAAACATAATGTACGCAAACATAAAAAACAGTACATTTTAAGAGTAGCTATGCTAATAGTCCATAGCCCCGACAGGGGCAAGCTTCAAGCGACAAGTCGCAAGCTACACCCTGTTCCACAAGTAACCACGCTCTTGTATTACACTGATTTTCAGCTATTTACAAAAAGTGTAGTTAGAAGTATTCAGTCGATAGACGATAGTTATTACGTAAGTACATACTGTCAACAACGTACTGAAAGCCAGCAGTTTGAAAATCAAGATATGATACCATTGATTTTTTTAATGGTCCGCCTAAGGAATGGTACCAAAATAAATACGCATTCTTAACCTCATCTTTTGAGGCTATACTTTGTTAAAAAATAGCCGAATAGCGATGCTATTAGCCGGCCATCCCGCAAGCTCGCTCAATATCCACTGGATATTGCCGTGCCGCGTCTAGCAACAAAATATTTTAGCGTTACTATAGAAATTTATTTTTACACCATTCCTAAAAGCCCTAAACATGACTTTTATTAAGCGAACCAGTATTTAAGGTACTAGTACCTCAACCTCTAAATACCTGATACATTATTTCGGCGATATTCGCCTCCTGACTTTACTTAAAAAATATCGCGTAGCTATGGCTATGCTCAATTTTTGAAGTTCGTCAGAGAACAAATTTCATCCAAAATAAATAGTGCATTTACTTAGAGGATAAGGTACTAGTTAGGTTGCCCTTTTATACATAAAAAGCCTTGGACTATGTATACACTAACCTAAAATTTAACCAGTAGCACATTTTTCACTTATACCACAATGAAACAGCTTACTAATTCTCCTTTGCATGCCAGAGCTACCAATTATGCCATGCACAAAATTACTGAGGGATCGCGTGAAACCCGTATTGTAGGAGAGCTTATTGCACTAGAAAACATTCGAAAAACTACTGCTAACGAAATAGTACAACACGCCAAAACCTTGCTTGCTTCGCCCGAAGAGCCCCCTGAACTCCTAAGTTTATATGAATGGATTCAAGACTGGCTGGAGAATGGGCAGTCTCACCACCAAATCATTGAACAATTAATCGCTAAAGGAGTTGAAAAAACTCAAGCAGAAGAAATTCTCCAACAAGCCATTTATTTTCAAGACTCTAAAAATGAACAAGTTAACAAGGTTAAAAATATTGCTGCACACTCTTCACAAATTCACCGACAGGTACAAATCTGGCGTAAGCAGCTAATGTCACCCCATACCATTCAGCAAAAACTTCAAAAAAAATATAACCTAAATCCACAAGAAGCTCAAAGCATTTTCTTTAGTGCAGCTTTACACAACAAAGCACAACAACAAGTAGAGATTCAGGTTTCTGACCACTGTCCTCAAAACAATCACACAAAATGCTTGCTGATGCTTTCTTTCATTATATTGTGTGCCTTGGGTTGTCACTGGTTTTTAGAAGGAATCCTGGGTCAGGTACTTACTATTTTTTTTAGTCTCACGGTGGTAACGCTTATTACCTATCGTTTTACCCGCCGTCATTATCGGCAAACCAGTTACATTCAATGAATGGCTAATTTTAACCCAACAACTCTGGTCTTATTGACTACTCCCCAAGCTAAAGCAAAGGGGATTCTCACCCAACGCATAACCCAATGGTTCACGTTAACGGATGGAGG
>NZ_CANLRP010000256.1 GCF_947493425.1 uncultured Microscilla sp.
TTGACTAGCTTGCCTGAAAACTTGGGTAAACTTGTGAATTTAAAATACTTGTTTTTAAAAAATACCCAATTGACTAGCTTGCCTGAAAGCATTGGTGAACTAGTGAACTTACAAGAGCTGTGTTTAAGTGATACCCAATTGACTAGCTTGCCTGAAAACTTGGGTAAACTTGTGAATTTAAAACACTTGGACTTGAGCAATAATCAACTGACATCCCTAGATCTTTGTGAAAAACTTGTATCCCGGTTACGGGAGTTTCACTGGAAAGGTAACCCCCTTGATGAAGCGGAAATAAAAAGAATAGAAAAGTTGATGAATACCTATCTTTAGGTTTTGTTTATCAGCAGCTTAGAGATGTGCAAAAAACAGGTTGAACGTAGGGGAGAGCACCAATATACTATTTTATTTAAGCTCTTTCACCCTATACAATCCACAAACCATTAAAAGTCAATGCATTATAAAATAGGTAAGTTGCTTGTAGAGCAGCCTCATCCCTCAATTCTTCGGGACTAAAGACTTGAAGCTGTAGAAATTTTATGGACTAAAGCACACCCAGAACTTTCAGGTAGATAAGGCTTAAGGAACCAAATGTAGGGTCTACCTGGCATAAAAACACAAAAAGCCAAATAAGCTCGATGACGGGCTGCAAAATACTTGCGTACTGCTGGTTGTGACCAACTGTGAAACTTCCTGAAATCGACCTCTAAGGCCTATTATCGAATGATTTTGTTATTTGGTTATACACCTGTTTATCAATGACTTAATGTAAAAATTACGCCTAAAACAAATATAACTTTGTTATAAAGACGTAATTTATATAGCTGAAAAATATAGCATAATAAATTATTTAGAAAATGAAAAATGGCTCAAACTACATGAGTTGATTGGTGCGTCGAATCTTTCAAACAATTTTGAAAATTATATAAACCAGGGAATGTAACGAAAAACCTCTCCCGTTTACTCATTTAACTATATTCGCAAAATTGATAGAAATTTGCAGGGCTTTACAACGGTTTGTATACATTTTGTTTATGTGTTAATAGTTGGCGCTATGCTTTTGAGGAGTAAAATTGAGGCCGTATGCTATTTTTGTGAGCACTGCTAAAAAAATAATCAAATGTTATTTAAAATGAGCATTCCTGCTGATTTTACAAACAAAAGATCATAAATCATGTACAACCTTTTTTTAGATGACCTGCGTACCGTAGACATGGTATACAACGACCCTATCCGCTACAATTTTGTGGTGGTACGAACTTATGCTGATTTTGTGGCATATATCAGCGCACACGGTTTGCCAGCTTTTATTAGTTTTGACAACGACTTAGGCTTAGACACCAATGGTGAGGTAGCACCCGATGGCTATGCGGCTGTTAAATGGTTGGTATATGAATCGGGGTTAGACCTGTGCGGGTTGCAATACCAGGTACATTCTGCCAACCCGGTAGCAGCCGAGCAAATCAGGGGCTTGTTGAACAATTACCTGGCGTCGCTGGACTGTTAACCGAGGTAGTGAAAAAGTAATGGGTATTATGGTTAAAAATAACCGACGATTGTTATATTGTTGGGTCAAGCAAGTAATAAATGATCATACAGTTATGGGCAAACAAGCATTAGTTACTCAACTCATTGAAGAAAATATACGCACTCAAGCCCCTACCCTCGACCTGGGGCGTTGTGGATTGGATGGTACCGAAGCCACGCTGGGTTTGTTAAGCAAATGTACCCACTTGAAAAGTTTGAATTTTTCGAATGTGTGGTTTGAGCATAACCCTGCGAATGATCGATGGGAAAAAAGGGCCAGTTCGAACGAAGGAGAAAAGAATAGCTTGATGCAGGTGCCCGATTGTATGCCTGGGTCATTAGAACACTTACGCATTGCCGGGCATTGGCCTAACCAATGGAAAATTGAAGACATAAATCTTCTGCAATACTTGCCTGAGTTGCGGGCAATTGATTTGAGCGATAATAGAATAAGCGATTTGAAGCCCTTGCAAAACCTGGCAAATTTACAGAGGCTTGATATGAGCGATAACCGGGTGGCAGATTTGACTCCTTTACAAAAATTACCTGGCTTACAATCTATTGTGCTTAGCAAAAACAAGGTCAGAGACTTAACCCCATTACAGCACCTTACTGACTTGCACACGCTTTTACTTCATTACAACAAGATTGGCGACTTGACCTCACTACAGTATCTCACCCGTTTGACTACGCTTTCGTTGCACCATAATAAAATTAGTGACCTTGCTCCCTTGCAAAAGTTGCGTGGTTTGTTGAAGCTTGACCTCAGTAACAACCAGCTTGATGATCTTCACCCTCTGAAAAACCTGAATAGCCTGCAGTCTTTGGTACTTAGAAACAACCAAATCAGTGATTTAACCCCGTTGCAAGCCTTGTACAGCCTGCAATTGATTGTTCTAAGGGATAACCCTGTTGCTGACTTAACTCCTTTACAAAGCCTCAACAACTTGCAATCGCTTGACCTGAGGAACAATCAAATCAATGATTTAACTCCCCTGCAAAACTTGTCCAGCTTGCAATCGCTTGACCTCAGGCACAACCCAATCAACAACCTGTTGCCTTTACAAAACTTGCCCAGCTTGCAATCTATTGATCTTAAGTATAATCACATCAAAGACCTGACTCCCCTGCAAAACCTGCCTAACCTAGAATCTATCGATCTGAGCGATAACCAAATCAGTGACTTGGCTCCACTACAAAATCTAGGTAATTTACAGTCAATTGACCTCAGCAATAATCAAATCGACCACCTTGCTTCCTTGCAGTACTTGCCCAACCTAGAGTCGATTGACCTCAGCAACAACCAAATCAGTGACTTAGCTCCGCTGCAAAATCTGAATAACTTACAGTCACTTGACCTCAGTAATAATCAAATCAACCACCTTGATTCTTTGCAATGCCTTGACCAACTACAGGCAGTTGACCTCAGTGACAACCAAATCAGTGACTTGACCCCGCTGCAAAACCTGGGTAGCCTGCAATCGATTAACCTTAGAAATAACCAGATCAATGATCTAAGCCTTCTACAGACCCTCCATGGTTTACAGGCGATTAACCTTAGCGATAACCAGATTAGTGACTTGACCCCGCTGCAAAAACTACCCCATTTAAAAGCCCTTGACCTAAGAAATAATCAAATTGAGGTATTCCCCAAGGCTTTAATTCATGGCTGCCCTCTTGCCTCTTTGCATTTATACCATAACCCTATCCAAGGGCTTCCGCCCGAAATTTACAACCAGGGAGAGTGTTCTAACAAAATTCGCCATTATTTTCAGGACTTGAGCCAAGGCAAGGTACAAGTATACCAAGCCAAGGTGGTATTGGTGGGCAACGGACGGGTGGGTAAAACTTCTTTGGTGCGTCGCTGGCTAGACCAACGCTTTGATATGGATGAACCCTCTACCCACGCCATTCAATTGCGACAAATGTTTTTGCCTGAACTTGCGCAACGCAAGCAATTAGACCAGGTACAAATTCAGGTGTGGGATTTTGGTGGGCAAGACATTTACCATGCCACCCACCAGTTGTTTATGCAAACCAAGGCGGTATTTGTATTGGTTTGGGACTGGAAAACTCAGCATAGCCCCCAAAACCACGAAACCTTACCCGATGGTAGTTTGACGCATTATGCCAACCATCCGCTTGACTATTGGCTCAACTATGCCCATACCCTGGGCAAGCAAAGCCCAGTGCTGGTGGTACAAACCAAAGCTGGCAAAGACGGACGCAAACTGCCCAGTGGCTGGAGCAAGCTACAGGAAAAATACCATATAAAAACGGCCATTGCAGCTGAGCTAAGCAAAGCCGATGAGGACGACAATGGTATGGGAGAGTTTAAAGAAGCGCTTTATCGAACCATCCGGCAACAAATCAAGAAAGCCTGTACCGATTTGCCAGAGGCTTGGTGGCTGGTTCGGCTAACGGTAGAAGACATGGCTAAGACTGAACATACCTTAAGCAGAGAAGCATTTGCCCAATTGTGCATAGAGCAAGGGGTTTCGCCCGATTCGATAGACACCGTACAAGATTACTTGCACCATACCGGGGTGTTTTTCTACCGGGTAGGGTTGTTCGACAACCAGATTATTTTAGATCAGCGCTGGGCAATTGAGGCAGTATATACGTTGTTTGACCGCACAGGAATGTTTATGGAATACCGGGGCAAAGGATTTTTTAAGGGCAAAGATCTGGGGCTAAGCTGGCAAGGCAAACCACTGGAAGAGCAAGAGTTGTTGGTGTCATTTATGGAATCTTGTCAGATTTGTGTAGAGATTGGCGATGAATATAAAACAGGCGATGACCACCGGAAAGAAAGGACTCCATTTGTACAACGCACTTACCTTGCCCCCCAACTGTTGCCCGATGAACTCATTGCCAATCAAGAGGCATTGTTTCCCTCAAAAAGTCTTGGTTTGTATGTACGCTTTCGTTTGCCGTTTTTACACGCTGCCATTATTCAGCAATTCATTCTTCGTACCTACCACCTTGCCCACCACGACAACATCAAGCAGCAACGCATCTTATTGAAACAAGAGGGAGAACTTGCTCTGGTAGAGGCTTTTCCAGCGGCTAAAGAATTAATTGTACAGGTAAAGAGCGATCAGGTAGTGGTTCATTCGCCTTTGCTGGAGCGTATTCGCCAAGAGCTTGCCCATATTCTGGCTTTGGGCGAAAGCCCCGAAGCAATGTGGAGCATAGACGGGCAAGGATATGTGAGCCAGGCTCAACTACAGGCTCATCCGCCTCAAAACCCTGAAATACGGGCTGACAATGGTCAGTATTACCCAGTGAGTGCCTTTGCCCCGTTTTTAGCCAAGCCTGCCCACAAGCTCCCCAAATTGGTGTCAAACATACCACAGAAAGTAGTGCAAAGCGTAGATGAAGCCATAGATTACCTGCGAGGCAACAATATTGTAGGATATTTTGAAGTGCTCGAAGAGGTGGTGCCTGATCAGCAGATGCAAAAATTCACTCATTTTAAAAATCGGTTCGAAAACGATGACTTGGGGGTTTATTTTGCCCAGCAACTAGAGTCTTTTGCCAAAGGGTTGCTCAAAGCAGAGGGCTGATATTGATTTCTCATCTACCAATCATCACAAAGCCCGCCCAATGCCTGGGGTGCAAATACTGATTGGCGTTGAGGCGGGTTTGCTGGGCGGCTTGCAAGGCTGCACAGTAATTTTTACCCGCCAGGAGTTCTTTATAAAAAGCGACCATCAATTGGCGGGTATAGGCATCGTTTACCTCCCACAAAGAAAATATGATATTGCGGGCTCCTGCATACAAAAAACCACGCGCCAAAGAAAGCACCCCCTCCCCTTTTGCCAGCTTGCCTACCCCTGACTCACAACTGCTTAACACCAACAAGTCGGGATTAATTTTTAGGTTGTAGACCTCGCTGGAGTACAAAATACCGGAAGTATTGCCAGTGTCCAGCGGATGGGGCGCAAACCTTACTTTGGCGAGGTGAGCATGACGGGTGTTGGCTTCGCTATGACTGGCCAGGTGTATAATGCTGTAAGCGTTGGATTGTTGCATAAAACGCCATTTGGTAGCAGTAGCCGCAAGGTAAGCCTTGGCTTTGAGTTTTTGGTGTTTAAACATTTCAAAAATAGCCCTTACTTCTATCCCTGTTTCGGGCAAAGAGTCCGATAGTTGCCGGGTTTGGTTACTCAGCACTTGAGGTTTGCCAGCGCTAAAGGGGGCAAAAGCAAGCAAACTAAGGGGCTTTACTTTGGTTTGCCCAAGGCTGCGGTACCATAGGGTAGCAGAGTAATGGTAACTGATTTGGTATTGCTTGATCAAATAGGCAAGCGAGCTAAACTTTTGTAGCTTAAGTTGTTGGGCAGAAGGTGGTTGGCTAATGATGGCCTCAAAAGGAATGCTTTCGAGCGAAGGAGCAATTACAATTAGCCGTTTTTTGTCTTTGACATAAGCCTCGGCTGGCTGCAGCATTGCCCGATATAAACGATGGCTTGCCTGAGCAAATTTCGGCAAATTTTCTTCGTTTTCAAGGGCGCCATAATACGCATTGAGCAACGGCTGAAGTTGTCTTCGGCCTGCCAAACTCACCACCTCTACCTTGGTAGTAGTAATGATAAATAAATAGCTACTCTTTTCGCCCAGGCTATACTCCAGCAACACACTTTGAGGGGCAAGCCTTTGTTGAATTTCGTCAAGTTGGGCTATTTCATATTTGTACTTGCGTGCCATGTATGCTGGGTAGTTGGTTTCAATGGCAGCAATGAGTTCTTCATACCTTCGGTTGTACTCAAACAATGAGTCTTGGTGTTGTGCTGCCTTTGCCGGGTTGTTTGACACCTTCTTGGTCCAATAATCAATATCCATTCTCAGGCCTTGCTCTTGAATAATGTAAACAGGAGGAATATTGGCTGCTTTGAGGGCTTTCTGGTAGTTGAGGGCACTTTGTAACGAACTTGCCTTAAACTGCTCGCTGCACTCAAACATTTTGCGCAAAAACCTGGGTTGTTGGGTCACCTGGTATTTCTGCCTGTATGCTTTCAGTGCTCCGTCTCTTATGGCAATAACGGTTTCGTTAAAATTTATCCGGTCTTCTGTTTTTAAGAATGAATTGCCTATTTTTTTGAGCAGGGCATAGCCCAACTCATAAGCAGCAATAGATTGATTGAGGTATAGGGGGTTTGCCTTTGCCTCATACATTTGATAAAAACACTGTGCTTTTGTGGCAAGTATTTTTACCAGAAAAGGATCTAAAGGGCAGTCTTTGAGCGCAGGCAACGACTTGAGCTCAAGCACTTTGTTAAAACGGGGCACCCCATACACCAAGGCTTTGTGCAAATACGGCAATGCCTTGGTGTAGTTTTGTTGGCTCAGGTATAGCTTGCCCAGTTCATGGGCGGTTACCGATAACAGAGACGATTTATGACCAAATACCTGCTTTAGAATATAAATTGCCTTGCTAAAATACTGGCTGGCAAGGGTTGGTTTTTGCAGTTGGGCGTATACCCTGCCCATGTTCAAAAAAGCACGTGCGGTATATAAGTGAGGTTTGCCAAACACTTGTTGGGCAATGTCCAGGGTTTTCTGAGAGTAAGTCAATGCCAGTTGGTAGTCTTTTTTGAGGCGATACACGTAGGCAAAGTTATGGTAAGCCTCGGCAAAATGGCTGTTTTGCCGGGCATAAGCGCTGCGCAACAACCAAAGGTTTTTTTCAAAATAATCGAGCGCCTTTTCATATTGTCGTTTTTTTACATACACTGTACCTATATTGGTATATATTGAGCTCAGGTGTGGGTGGTGTTTGCCAGTCAGCTTTTGTAAAATAGTTTTATAACGTTGGTAATACTCCAGGGCAAGGTTGTAAGCGCCTTTTTGCATATAGGTATAGCCAATGTTATGGTATGACTGCCCCACGTCTAAATGCCATTGACCAAATACTTTTTCGCGGATGGCAAGGGCTTTCTGGTGGTATTTCAGTGCTTTGCCGTAGTTGCCCCAAGTATTATAAGTGCTTGCCATATTGTTGTAAGACAAGGCTATTTCGGGATGATGTGCCCCGTACAACTGTTTTTTGATGCCCAAGGCTTTTTTGTCGTAGCCAATAGACACTATATAATCTCCCTGAGCAAAGTAAAGATTGGCAAGGTCGGCATAAGACGATGCAGTAGCTTGGTTGTATTTACCCAAAACCCGTTTTCTTAACTTCAACGCTTTTTTGTAATACCTAAAGGCAAGGTTAAACTCTTCTAAAGCCTCGTGTACAAACCCCAGGACGGTATACACTGTAGAAAGCTGCACCTCGGCTCCGAACTCATATTTAAGCACTTTCCAGGCTTGGTGCAAGCTTTTTTTTGCTACTTCATATTCTCCTTTTTTGTAATAAATTTCTCCCATCAGGGTTTTTACTTCGCCTTCGTAGAGAAACTTGCGTGGCAGGCTTTTAGGCAAACTTTTGAGTAATGTATGGGCAATTTTTAACGCCGTGTCATACTTCGATAATAAATAATGACACTGTATCACCTTGATTTGGTAAATAACGTGGCGCTTACGGTCACCCTTCCGGGCAAAATCGTCAATCAGTGGATAGTAATAATCTAACGCCTGCTTATAGTCACCCCGATCATCAAACAGCGAATCAGCTAAATGTATACGTTTGTCCACATCTAGTTGGGCAAACAAGCCAGGGGTTGTCAGCATAAAGGCAAACAATAAACTTAAATATTTCATGGGAGCAGGAGTTTGTTAGGAATGGTGAGAAATTAAATTACCATTCTTGAGGTAGAGGTTTTGTTTTGAGACGAGGCTATTTTTTGCGCCC
>NZ_CANLRP010000257.1 GCF_947493425.1 uncultured Microscilla sp.
AAGCAGGTAAACTAGGCATTTTTGACCCTAAATTTAAAACATTTATAACTCTTTCCTAATCTGTAGAGTTTTCAGTTAGTACAGATGGCTTTACTGATCAAAACAACGTGGTTCGTAAGAGATTTGGCGTAGTCAATCTACACAATACTTTACTTAAAGTAAGCCATTTATCGCTTGCCCAACAAAAGCAGGATTTAGAGAAAAAACTACAAATATTTATGGAAGGAACTGAGCAACGAGACGATATACTGTTGATAGGGGTGAAGGTTTAGAGAGGTAGGCTTTTTTTATAAAAAATGGGTAGGCTTCCCTGTTGCCAAAGAAACCTGCCCGTGTATGCAATCAGGCACTATAGTTTTAGTCCATAATATAGGGATAGTCCTCTTGAGCATATACATCTTTGAATGCCTCAGAAGGATCAGGATAGGGAGACTCATCAGCAAACTTAACTGCCTCTTCTACTGTCTTTTTGATCTCCTTATCTATGTTTGCCAGGTCATCTTCGGTAGCAAACTTGCCCTTCAGAATGCTTTCGCGTACTTGCTCGATAGGGTCTTGGTTTTTATACTCGTTCTCTTCTTCTTTAGTTCGATATTTTGCCGGGTCAGACATAGAGTGTCCTTTAAAACGGTATGTACGGAACTCAAGTAGGGTAGGCCCTTCGCCAGCACGGGCACGCTCGGCCGCTTTTTCTACCGAAAGGTGTACTTCTTCTACTTTCATGGCGTCTACCGGCTCAGAAGGTATATCATAGCTCTCGCCCAACTGATATAGCTCGGTTACGTTAGAGGTACGTTGCACCGAGGTACCCATGGCATACCCATTGTTTTCTATTACAAATATCACGGGTAACTTCCAGGTCATGGCCATATTCAAAGCCTCATGAAAAGCGCCTTGACGTACCGCACCATCGCCCATATAACACATGCACACTTTGCCGGTTTTGTTATACTTTTCGGCAAAGGCAATGCCTGCACCTAAAGGTACCTGAGCACCTACTATGCCGTGTCCTCCCATAAAACCATTTGCTTTGTCAAACAAGTGCATAGAGCCACCTTTCCCTTTCGAGACCCCGGTAGCCTTGCCATACAGCTCAGCCATTACTGCCTTGGGGTCGGTACCCAAAGCCAGTGGATGTCCGTGGTCGCGGTAAGCCGTTATATATTTATCTCCTTTTTGTAAAGCACTTACAGCACCCGAAGCACAAGCTTCCTGACCAATATATAAGTGTAAAAAGCCCTTGATTTTTTGGCGACCATATACTTGACCACACTTGGCTTCAAACTTACGGATCAACTGCATACTGCGGTACCAGTACATGTAGGTTTCCTTGTCAAATTTGTCTTTTGCGCTTTTCTTGCCCTTTCGTGCCGATGCGGTTTTTTTATCTTTGGTAGTTGCCATAAATTTATCAATTTTTAGAATGCTTGGATGATTGAGGTGTTTTTGTTTATCCAAATGTTTGTTGATTGCTTGCGAAAGTAATAAAATTTGTAAAATGTTTTGCATTGTTGATCTATGAAAAAATACCAAAGGGAAGGATTTTGACCTAACTTACTGTAAATAACTACAATATTGTAACTTTGAATCTGGGCAGTAGCGACCAACTGCTGGTTTTGTGTATTGGTCGTATGCCTTTGGTACTGCACTTAGTAAAACTACAAAAATAATCTAATCTGTAGAACAGTATCTCTGGCGGGGTACTTCTCAAAAAATATTTTGTTCTTTTGGAGTGCTTTATTTCTTCCGTTTTACTTACCTGAATTAAACCCATTAGTTTACACCATGTTTTTAGAAAAAATCAATTTGCTCAATTTTAAGAATTACGAAATGCTAGACCTTGACTTTTCTTCATCGGTCAATTGCATTGTAGGTGACAATGGCAGCGGCAAAACCAACTTGTTGGATGCTATTTACTATTTGTCAATGAGTAAAGGGGCTTTTGGTGGCGGCAATACCCAACACGTGTTGCACAAAGAAGATTTTTTTATGGTCAAGGGGGTTTTTCAGGCTAAAGACCTGGACTATGAAGTAACTTGTGGGTATAAAAAAGGGCAGGCAAAGGTGTTTAAGGTAAACCAAAAACAGTATGACAAAATAAGTGATCACATTGGACGGTTTCCGGTGGTGTTGATTGCTCCCAACGACACTGACACTATTACAGAAGGAAGCGAACTAAGGCGCAAATTTTTTGACAGTATTATTTCACAGCTCGACAAAAATTACCTGATCAACCTGATTCAATATACCCACCACCTTAAGCAACGCAATAGTTTGCTGAAGCAATTTGCTGAGCGCAATTTTGTAGACCGTAGCCTGATTGATACTTATAACCACAAGTTGATCGCCCTGGGCAAAGCTATATGTGATAAGCGGCAGGAGTTTATCACAGAGTTTGCCCCTATATTTCGTGAACACTACCAAGAACTGACCGAAAACAAAGAAATAACAGCGTTGGTATATCAATCGCAGTTTTTAGAAGAGCACTACGCTGACGACTTTCGCCAGGCGTTACCTGATGACCTGCGTTTGCAGCGCACTACACGTGGCATACATAAAGATGATTATGATTTTTTGATCGATGACCACCTCCTGCGCAAATTTGGTTCGCAAGGGCAGCAAAAGTCCTATATAATTGCGCTGAAACTTGCCCATTTTGATATTATAAAAAATTACACGTTTATGAAGCCCATTCTCTTGCTGGACGATATTTTTGACAAATTAGACGATAAGCGAATGGACAAGCTCATGCGCAAGGTAGCAGCCCATACTTTTGGGCAAATTTTTATCACCGATGCTCGTCCTGAACGTACACAAACGGTTTTTGAGCATATAGATGTAGAGAAACGTATTTTTACCATTGCCAAGGGGGAGGTGGTAGATGTGATGGAAGATTTAAATTAAGAAGGTACCCATAGCAAACAATAGTTACCTCTCTAAACATGTTACAATAGTCGATATTCCATAGCTGATTCGAGTAAATATTTACTTTGTTAAATGTTGTAAACCAGTGGCGTATATTAAGATTGCTTACTCACTTTATTTTTAAAAGTGTTTCGGTTTTACGCCTAAACACTCAATTAAATAGTTTTTAAATTCATCAATAAATGATCACCAGCAAACAACTTTGACGAAAATCACTGCGGAGTATTGTGTTAATAACCTTTTCTTAATCCAACGGAAAAAAATTACCCCCTTGCTGATGATGGTCTTTGAGTATAAACTCGCTGGGGTTAAAACCCGAAAAGTGTTTAAACTCTTTGATAAAGTGCGATTGATCGGCATAGCCACAATGATAAGTGATGTCTGCCCAGGTGATTTTTTCCTGGTGTTGAATACGCTTCAAAATTTCCTGAAACCTAAGAATCCTATGATAATATTTAGGAGTAAGCCCTACATATTTTTTAAACTGGTCAATCAAATGCTTTTGGGTGTTAGGGTATCCTTCTACTGCTTGTTGGTGGTTGGTCACGGGAGCTTGTTCTAAAGCCTGTAATACATTGTACAGCTCAAGTGGTGCCAGTTTTCGTGGATCAAACTTTTGCCTGAGCCAGCCATATATTGCCTCAAACAAGGCCGAAGAAACCGATTGGTCAAGCAACCGTTGCCGCAACTGAGCAAGTTCGTTGCCCCATAGTTCGGTGGCGTCAACTATTTTCCCGGTGATTTTGTGAAGAGGAAAATGTAAAAATGGATAAGCCCCGGCAGGTTTAAACTGAACAACGAGCATGGCAGAGCGTTGGTGTGCCGAAATAGATATATAATGACGATGCAAACCTGACAGCCAGGCTTGACTAAAGCAAGCGTTAACTTGCAGAGTTTCGTTGTCAAAGGTGTGCCGCTCGAAACCATCTAATTCAAAAATAATAAATACATGTCCAGTGGGTACTACCCGTTCAATAGAATGGTCAGGGGTGAACTCCCTGAAATGAAATATCGTTTCTATATAGGGGCTAAACATTGGGGGTAATTGTGCTGTTTCTAAAATCATAATTCTAACTCCAACCTCCTGTTTTTTAAGAGCTTGTTTGAAATTTCGTTTTTGAGAGCTTTTGTGATGAATTTGCTGTTAGGATGCGTTATAAGTAGTAGTAAGCAATTAGCTATAAGTTACAAATATATCTAACTCACTTACTCATAACTTGTTATAAACATCTATTAGCTGTGTTTGATTTTGTCCAACTACTTATTGAGGATAAATTTAACAAAATACTGCCAGTTAAAGTAGCGCAAGGGTTCCAAAGGATAAAGTCCAAATAAGCTCTAAACCATCTTACCCTTTTCCAATCCTTCAAGTTGCGTTTTCCAGCCAGCCAGCGAGTTGCCTGAGTCTATTTGCCATTGGCGTTTGTTACTATAGCGATAGCTAAACCATTTTTCTTCAGCATTGCTTGAGATTTTTCCCTTGATGTACAGGTAGTCGTTTGTTTGTGGGGTATAGTCAAAATCAAAGCAATTGCCTGCATTCAGATTGTTGAGTAAGAGAGTTTGCAACTGTTGTTCTTGGGTGTTGTAGTGGGGTACCACGGCTTTGCCCCTGTGATGTTGCAGCGGTAAAAAAGGATTACTACGCTTAACTACCCATTCTATTTCGAAGGTAGGGTTGTTCTCTGTTTGGCACGTGCAGAGCCTAAAACCATCGTTGATATTGCACATAGAGAAGTGTTTTTGAGAAATGAGGTAGGTTAATCTATAAATATAATACAAGATACAAAGAATTGGCTTTCATATTGATGGAGAAAATCGTATTATAAGGTGAAAAATGGCTGCTATGTAAACGCGAACTATATATGCTATAAATGAAACTTAAATGAATAAGAGTTTATTGATTATTTGTTGCTTGGGGTTTTGTCTGACATTACAGGCGCAAAATGCTAAAATCGACAGTTTGAGAAGTTTGCTGGCAGCCAGCAAACCCGATACTCAACGGGTAAACCTGTTGATTGCCCTAGGAAAAGCACATATTCGAATATCGTCTGATACTGTAAAAAAACTAGGAGAGCAAGCCTTACACTTGGCCCGAGAGCTAGAGTTTCAACAAGGTATTGGTGCGGCTATCAATAATATTGGTATTTCTTATTATTTCAAGAGTGATTACTCTAAGGCGATTGAACAGTACCATAAGGCCTTGGAAATATTTCAGGCAATTAATAACCTCCGAGGCATTTCTTCTATTTACAACAATTTGGGTATTATACAACGTAGGCAGGGCAACCATATCAAAGCCCTGGAATATTACCAAAAAGCCTTGACTATACAAGAAAAATTGAAGGATAAACTCCTCATGTCTTATTCTTATAATAATATAGGTACCATTGCTATTCAGCAGAAGGACTATACAAAAGCGCTGAAAAATTACCGCAAATCGTTGAAACTCAAAAAAGAAATAAGAAACTTTAAAGCAATAGCTACTGCTTATAATAACATAGGTAGGGCATATGATCAGAAGAAATTACACGATTCGGCTTTGTTTTATTACAAAAAAGCTTTACGTATTCATCAAACCAAAAACTTACGTATTGCCCCTTACTACAGCAACGTAGGCAATGCTTTTATGAATTTGAACAAGTTAGACTCAGCGTTGGTATACCACCAGAAAGGCTTAGCATTGGCCATTGAGGTAAAGGCTACCCGTTATCAGATAGTGGCGTATATTGGGTTGGCAAATGTGTATTATCAACAGGCAAAGTACCAGAAATCGGTAACTATGGCTAAGAATGCGCTGCCCATAGCTAAAAAAAAGAAAGTATTGGATTTGATAAGAGACATTCAGGAGGTGTTGTATAAAAGTTATCAAAAACTGAATAATTATGAAGAAGCCTTTAAATCTCATCGGAAGTATACAGAGCTTAAGGATTCGCTATTTAACGAATCTCGCACCAAAGACATTACCCGTTTAGAGCTGAACTATACCTTTGACAAAAAGCAGGCGTTGATACAGGCAAAGCAAAAAGCCAAGGAAGAACGGGTAAAAATAGAAAACGAAAGAAGGCTGGCACAGCAAAGGTTGTATTTGTTTAGTGTTTTAGGTATTTTGTTTACCGTATTGTTGTTTAGTTTCTTTGTGTTTCGCAGTCGTCAGGTACAAAAAAAACTCAATAGCCAACTTACCATCCAAAAAAATGACTTGCAACAAAAAAGAAACGAGCTGGTAACGCTCAACGAAGAACTGCACCAAAGCCGCGACGAAATTATAACGCAACGAGACTACATAGAAACCCAGCATAAAGACCTGACCATGAATAAGGAACGGATAGATAGCAGCATAAGAGCGGCACAAACTATCCAGCAAGCAGTATTGCCATTTGCCAAAGAGTTGCAAGCGTTGTTTACAGATTATTTTGTGCTTTATAAGCCTAAAGATGTGGTAAGCGGTGATTTTTACTGGGTAAAACAATTGTCGGAACAAACCATAGTAGTAGTGGCAGACTGTACCGGACACGGAGTGCCAGGTGCTTTTATGAGTCTGATTGGTGTCAATCTGTTAGATAAAATCATATTCCAGGAAAACATTAGTCAGCCTGACAAAATATTAGATCGTCTCCACTCTTTGATGAACGTATCTTTACGGCAACAAGACTCAGAAAGGCGCCAGGGGGGGATGGATGCAGTAATATTTAGCCTTACTCCACAAGCCGATCATCATACCAAAGTAATATTTTCGGGGGCGAGAAACCCACTTTATTACAAAGACGCCAACCAACCTGATATTCAGTTACTCAAGGGAGACCGTAAGTCGATAGGGGGACTACGCAACGATGCTGAGAAGTTTACTGCACAAGAAGTGATTTTGCCCCAAGGCAGTGTGTTGTATGCGGGCTCAGACGGGTTGCAAGACCAGAACAATGCTGTGCGTAAAAAGTTTGGTAGCAAGCGTTTACTTAAGTTACTCAATATAATAGTAACCAAGCCAATGGCTGTACAAAAAGAACTAGTGGAAAGCGAGCTACAAGATTATATGCAAGGTACAGTGCAACGCGATGATATTTTGTTGGTAGGGGTAAAAGTGTAATAAATGCTATAAAATAGCTTTCAAATAAATATGTATAAACGTTGTGTTACATTTTTTTTAATTATTATAACCTGTCAGGTAACGTATGCGCAAAACGCAAAAATAGACAGCCTCAAGAAATTATTGCAGCAAACCAAAGGCGATACCCAACGAATACAGATTTTAAATGATCTTTGCCGGTCTTTTTGGCGTATAGCACCCGATACTGCTCAAAAACTAGGGTACCAAGCCCTTAGAATCGCCACCAAAATAAGGTTGAAAAGTGGCATAGCAAACGCTGAAAATAGGGTAGGGACGGCTTATCATTTTGGAGGAAACCATAAACAAGCTATTTTACACTACCAGAAGGCGCTGGCTATATTTCGGGCAATGGGTGATAGCCTGGGCATGTCGAAAATTTATAATAACCTGGGGATAATCAATAAGGTAAGGGGAGATTTTTTGGTGGCGCTGGAATATCACCAAAAAAGTATGGTCATACAAGAGAAGCTGGGACATAGTAGGTTAGTATCTTCATCTTGTAACAATATGGGCAACATTTATCTGGAGCTTAAAAACTACCCCAAGGCGCTTGAGTACCTGAAAAAATCGGCAGAAATAAAAAGAAGAATAAAAAATTACGAGGGATTAGTTAGTACTTACACTAATATGGGTAAGGCGTACACTCGCCTCAAAGATTACAAACAGGCGATGGTTTATTATAGAAAAGCGTTGGTGATAGGCAAAGAGCACCAGCACTATCAACTCATTGCTCTTACCTATCATCACATGGGCGATTTGATGTATACGCGACATAAAGTAGATTCTGCCATTTATTACCAAAAACGAGCGTTAAAGTTGAGTACGCAAGCGAAGTATCAGTATGCCCAAAATATGGCACTCAATAGTTTGGCTTTGGCATACTATACTAAAAAAAACTACTTGACTGCTATTCAGGTAGGCAACGAAGCTTTTGTGGCAGGGCGCCAAAGCAAGGAGTTGATTGTGGTAAAAGATGCCAGCGAAACTTTGTATAAGAGCTATAGTGCGTTACAGCAATACAAAGAGGCCTTTCATTATCAAAATATCTATTTAAGGGTCAGCGATTCATTGTTTAATGAGTCACGCACTAAAGAAGTAACCCGACTGGAAATGAACTATGACTTTCAGAAAAAACAAGAGTTGATCCAGGTAAAACAGCAAGCCAAAGACGCGCGCCTTAAGGTAGAAAATGAAAAAAGGCTGGCACAACAAAGGTTATACTTGTTCAGTGTTTTGGGGGTTTTGTTTACAGTATTAGTGGTAAGTGTCTTTATATT
>NZ_CANLRP010000258.1 GCF_947493425.1 uncultured Microscilla sp.
TGTGATGGGAGACTATCACGCACGGTTCTGTGAGAGGTTCGGGGTGAAAATCCCCTTACCTACTCGACTTTACAGGGTTTAATAAGGTAAACATTTACTCGAATCCACTATGGACTATGGACTAAATGCTGTGGACTATTGACCTACTTCACGCCATAGAATAAAAGTTTATCAAGTTCCTGAACGGTCATTTTTTGGTCTTTAAAGATTTTTGGGTAATAAAAGTTTTTCAACTTTGTGTGAAACTCTTGCGCTTTTTGCAAGTAACGCTGTTGGGCTTGGTAATCGGTTTGGGCAATTTCGTTGAGTTTTTCCTGCACCAATGCTGCGGGTGTTATCCACAGCCACCGTTTGCTCAAAGCCTGACGTTTTTGCATTTGTTCTTTAAATTTTTGCTGAATTTTGTGGGCTTTTTCATCCATCAGCAGATAACCCGCATAAAACCATTTATTAAAACTCAGGGTATCGCCATCGTTGTACTGAGGGTACTTAGCGTAAAAATCGTTGAATACCCAGCTTTTGGGGTTACCCCATTGATTGGTAGATTGGGTGCGAATCATATTGGTCATTTCATTTTTGGCAGGCGGCAGCGCCTGAATATTGATGATGATGTTTAGCAATGCAGGCAACACCAAAGTAAGTACCAGGTACGTTCCCAAACCAATAATGGCATTAAACGCCGAACTTTTGCGTAAAAAAACCACCCCATACATCAGAGCAAACCAAAATACTATATAAACACTTACTACCCCCAGCCATTGGGCCACTTGAGCACTTACTGCTATGCCATTGAGGAGCACTCCTAACAATGTGAGTAACAGTCCTAACCCCAGCACCAGCAATAACCTAAAGGAAAGCTTGGCCCCCATTACCTGGGAAACTTGCAAAGGTTGAGAAGCCAGCAAAGGAAGAGTGCCCTGCTCTTTTTCGGCGGAGTAAATGTCATAAGTAAGCAAAATAATTACCAACGGAAACAGGTACACCAATACAAAAGCCAGGTCAAAATTACCTGTAAAAAGCTTCAATGGATTTTTGATTTCACTGGTGTTGATTTGCTTGTAAAAAGCTGTAGCGTCTAAACGAAGATAATAAGGTTGCAAATCGCGCTGACCCAAAGATAGATTAGCCATTGGCGCTGGCGGATTGATGGCATACGTTTTTACAAAGCGATTGAGTTGGGCTGGATTGGTGGCCCGTTGAAACGCTGCTTTGTTGGCCTGAATACTGGTATCGGCTTTCATCCGTTGTCGTATAGTATCAAGCCTTATCTGTTCTTGTTTTTTGAGATAGGCAATGCGCTGTTTTTGTTGCTTTATTTCAGACTGACCGTAATAAATACTGTAGGCCCCACTCATAATCAACAGCAAAAATATAAGCACCATTACCCGATTGGCGATCAGGTTCTTCCACTCAAATTTATAAATCAATAATAGTTTTTTCATGGCTATATTTAAGATTATACAATGGGTAAAAAAGAACTGCGATATACAATGAACAGACAACAGCCAACCAGCCAAAACAGCAAAGCCCCGACTCCCCACAGGTTTTGGCCCAGCACCTGGCTAAGTGAGGCCATTTGGTATTGAAAAGGAGGCAGTTTTTCCCAAAAACTACGCCCTACATTGTAATCTCTGTAAGCAATGCCTGGTTTGTGATTTACCATCATGTCTTTATTGGCCATTTTCACCATTTTGCGGCGGTAGTTTTCGGCTTCGGTGGCAAATTGTACGTGGTGGTGATAATCGGTACCTGCCAACCCCATAGAAATATGACGAATGGCCAACAAAGGATTGATCAACCCGGCTATTTCTGACACCCGGTTTTGCGCCTTAAACACCCCCTGTACTTTCTTAAACTCCCGGTCGTACACCTTATCGGTATACTCTTCTCCGGTTTGCATTGCCAGCCCACTAAAGTTAATCGGCAGTTGAGACAAAGAATCTACCCCATATTTTTTCAGTGTTTTTTTCTTCAATGCCTCAAAACGTTGGTCAGAAGGATTGTGCCCGTCTATGCCCTGAGTTACTTTTTTCTTAATGATATTGTCAAACTCGTATTTGGCAGGAGATGCATACAAATTATCGGCTACATTGGCGGTAGCTTTGGGCATGAGAATACAGAAAAAAATCCATACTCCCAGCAATTGTACCAACGCCGTTCGGGAGGTTTTACTAAAGGCCGATACCAACACCGCCAGCATAATAAAAATCGTAAAATAGAGCCAGTAAGCCCCAAAAAGTGTAAGGAACTTTCCAAGCAGGTGGGTTTGCAAAGATGCCCCCGATTGGCGAAACAACAAGGTGCTGGCTATCAAAAAGGCGGGCAAAAACAACAACAGGATAATTAGGCTATAGCTCCCTATTTTATAAAGCAATATTTGACGGGTAGAAATTCCCTGGCTTACCATCATTTTCAAAGTACCACCTTCCCGCTCTTTGGTGATAGAGGCAAAAACCAGAAAAATAATCAGCAGCGGCAACAGCATTTGCAGCACAAAAGCAATGGTCATTTCTCCAAAACGAATCAAACTGCTGGAATCCTGGGCTTGACTATACAACACATCGTTTTGTTTGTGGGCTTCCAGGTATACCGCCATGCCAGTGTAGGCATCCAGGCCAAAGTCCATAAAACTCAAGGTTGGCTTGGGCTTAAAGGCGATATGTCCATAATGAGCTGCCGAATGAGGGTGTTTGTCTTTTTGAGTAACCCACTCCTTTCGCACTTGTTTTTGGGCTTGTTTACGCATTTGTTGCAATTGGCGAAAGCCCTGATACCCCACCACAGTGGCGGTAATCAACAAGATAAAAACCAAGCCACCCATGACCTGAAAGCGGGCATCACGCAGTACTTCTTTGAGTTCTTTGACAAAAAAATATCTAAACATCGTTGTTTCAACTTTTAAAGGTGTAGGAACATGTTCAAAATAAGTGTCGAGGTTGAGGGCATAAACTCAAGGCTGACTGAGGCACTTTTTACAGGCATAGCCATAGCTATGGCGAAAAAAAGTAACGAAAGTCAGGAAAGAGGGTATATTCTAAACCGGACAATTATTGCGATCACGTTCCTTAATTCATATGCTGCAAATACAGCTTTTCCAAATCAGAGTGGTTGATTTCCTGAGTAGTGAGGTGTTCTACCAATTGCCCTTCTTTCATGATGCCCACGTGGGTACCTGTTTCTTTGGCTCTAAACAAATCGTGGGTAGCCATCAGGGTAGCCACTTTTTGCTCTTTGAGTTTTTGCAATAATTTGGCAAACTCATTACTGGCTTTGGGGTCCAGTCCAGAGGTAGGTTCATCTAACAGCAACACCTCGGCATTTTTGGCCAGGGCAATAGCAATGCCTACTTTTTGGCGCATGCCTTTGGAGTATTTTTGCACCCGTTGTTTGTGGGCTGCCTCTTGCAGGCCTGCCTCTTGTAAAAAAACAATCAATTGGGCCTTGCTAAATTTTTTACCAGCCAAACCCGAAAAATAAGCGAGGTTTTCTAAGCCACTCAGGTTGGCATACAACATCAGGTTTTCGGGAATGTAGGCCAGGTGTTTTTTGGTTTCTAATGGTTGCTCGGCTACGTTGATACCTTTGATGGAGACTTGCCCCTCGGTAGGAGTAATAAAATTCAAGAACAAATTAATAGTCGTGGTTTTTCCGGCTCCGTTGGCTCCCAGCAAACAGAAAATTTCTCCCGGATTGATGGCCAGGTTCAATTGATGAACCGCTACTTTGTCGCCATACTTTTTACTGAGGTTTTTTGCTTCTAACATAGAAATATGGTTTTTTTAAAAAAGCCTGCTTCATAACGCTCCAATGCGCTCAAAACAGGCCATGCTTATTATTAAAGCAGAATGAATTTTTAATACTTGCTTTGCATCCCTCAGAGTATAAATCAAGAGATCAAGATCACTGTTGTTGAGCTCCAGCTGCGCTTTGCCTGTATCGAAATTACTGCGCCTGGTGCATACATTCGAATACACTCTCCAATCCCACACCCCCGCAGAAATAGTAACTTTTGAATGGCAAAGCCGACAACACCCAAAGAGAAAGCCCTTTTTCATGAAAATTCAGGTGTATGGAAAACAACAACCTATGTTTGTGTTATTGAGCAAATATAAAAGATTAAGTTAATTAATGCAACATTGTTGCAAAAGTTGATGGGTTGCAAAAAAATCATCATAAACAATAAAAACCTGTGTTGATTTGTGCTAAACACAGGCTTTATTTATTTACTTACTAATCTTTCGCAGGTCAAAAACTTGTTTAATAAAATGACCAGTTAGAGTAGCATCTACAGTAGACTCGCATTTCAAATGCGCGCCAGTGGGGGTATTTTGTCATTTTGAACGCAGTAAAAAATCTGATTCATTGTTTGAATTGAATGCCAGGCGAACGCTTCAAACAACTTGGTAGGTTTGGTGATTTTCAAAAATGATGGGGCAGTTATCTGCTCATCCCTTTCGTTTCTGTGAAACGAGCCAAGTTAAAAACTTGCCCTTATTTTTTGGTGCTAAGTCGGGAGACTTAAACCAGCGGGGGCAGTTACCTGCTCACCCACTTTCGTTTCTGTGAAACGAGCCAAGTTAAAAACTTGCCCTTATTTGTTGGTGCTAAGTCTGGAGACTTAAACCAGCGGGGCTTTAGCAGTTATATCAAACTTGGTTTAATAATTCAAGAATCGGGTTTTTGTAAGCCGTTCCTTTTGCTCCAGGTCAAAAGGAACCAAAACCCCGCAGCTGTATTTTGTGGTTGCTAAAATTTGTTCCATTACGCCGAAACAGCTCAAACATTCCCTCGTTCCTCGGTCAGTGATCTGTTTTTACGGCTTCATTACTCAAATTTCTTAACGCCCACAAAATAAGGCTGAGTCCAGCTAACGCACTCATAAAACAACGCTGTATTTTTTCTGAATTAACCAAAAATATCCACTGCGAAAGGTCAGTTACTAATGAAACTGTAAAATGAATGAGTGTTGTCTCAAACAGCTCGATATGTCAAAAACTATCCCTATACGCAACACTGGTGCAAAAGTACTCAAGTTACTATAAAGCATAAAACTTAAACAAGTTCATAATAAAACCAATCAACACTATGATCAATGAAAACAGAAACAACCCAGCTATATTATAAATAAACCTTGATGTTATCTTTGACTCATCGAATGTAAATTGAGGCCATTTATTGACCATTTCTTTAGTAAATTCTTTTTCGGCATAGACCATTGGAATAAAAAAGTCTTTCCATTTTTTAGTAAATCTACTGACACTCTGCCGATAAGCCCTGTAATGATCGGTAGAGGTTTTTGCCAGTTCATTCAGTACGTCTTGCATCATAACAGATGGCGATAAAAAACGAAGTCTTCTTTCCAACTGCTGTTGTTGCACCAGTTTTTGATCAAATTTTTTAAGCAAAGGCATCATTTGTTTTTCTACCACCTCTTTAGAAGCAAAATATCGTTGCCACCACCTGTAAGCAGTACCTTCTTTAGCTTCTCTGCTCACTACAATCTCGGGGTGATTTCTTAAAAACTCATCTAGTATTTTATCTTGTGCTTTGTCTGCGGCTGCTTGTGCTTTTCTTACTTCATTGATCAAAATGGTTCTGGAGGGCATAGGGTAAATACTGGCAGACAATTGATTGATGAGGGAGGGAACCATCAATACCAACAAAATCCACAGGCCAAGCAACGTAACCGCGTTTTTTTCGCTAGAATACCCAAACAGGTTTACTATAAAGCATAGGCCAAACCAAAAGAGTGCATAAAGCATGACCGCCAGGTAAAACTTGAAGGCGGTGTAGTTAAGTGATGCGCCGTTTGTTATCAGCGAAAGGGTGAGGCCAGCCATCATAATAAGCGCCATGACCAAAAAGCGTAAGATGGTTTTTTGTAGAAGCCACTGGTGAATACGAACAGGGTTGGCTGCCACTACTTTAAAAGAGCCCGATTCTTTTTCAATACTTAATATGTTGTAGCAAAATGCAATAACAATCAGAGGCAATAAGTAAATAAGCACAAAAGACAGGTCAAAGTTTCCAAAAAGCAAACGCACCGGGCTGGATAGTTCTGTAAACGATAGACTAATAGCGTCATCGTTGATGGTAGGTTTGACATAATGGGTGAAAATATCGCTTTGCCCAATCGCGATAAAACTCAAGTTAGCCGAGGGAAAAGCAGCTATCCGAGGGTTGTAGTTTCCAGTGGCGGTTGGCTGGGTAGGGTATTGCCAACTGGGTAGGTCTAATTTGTACCCTTTTTTGAGTGAGTCTAACCGGGCAAGCAATAGCTTGTCCTGTTGTTTCATTTCATTGATGGCCAATTTGATAGATTGGTCGCGTTGTTCTGTGCTTTTTTTTCCATTCCACCCAGCGTATACAAACAGAGCCAGTATCAAGCAGCTCAATACCAACAACCACTTGTTGCGATAAAGCTGCTTTAGTTCGGTGCGCATAATTATTAAATTCATTGCCTCTATATTTTTTTTGCTGACCATAAGGAATGGTGTAAAAATAAAGTTCTATAGTAACGCCACAGTATTTGCTGGATAGGCAAGGCAAAAAAAGGCGGCGTAGCCATAGCTACGGCAAGTTTTTTTAACAAAGCATGTACAGCAAAGATGTCGTTAAAAATGTAAATTTATTTTGGTACCATTCCTAAGAAGCCTGCCATTGATAAAATAAACCAGAAGAATAATGATACAATACTCCAGGTGTTTTCGTGGATGATTTGCCCTAGCTTAGGAGGCGAATAAGAAAATCTGGGAATTTTAGCCCATAACGATTTGTCAGCTTTATATGCCCAGTTGCCATAGGCGGAGTTTTTGGCAAAGTCGCCGTTGAGATTTTTCTGTAACTGAAGTCGGTATTTTTCAGCTGCATCTAAAAAATGCCAATGAGTGCCATAATCAGTGTGTGCTAAAGACATTGAAAGGAAACGCACCGGAAGGTAAGGAGATAAGACAGAGAGCCTGTTGTAGACCTTCTTTTGTTGTTGATAAGTGCGTCTGAGCGCCTTGTAATGTTCAAAATACACCTTGGCTTCGTGTTCTTCGCCTTTTTGCATACGATATCCATCATAATTAAAAGGTAAGTCCTCTAGCTTGGAAACTTTGTAGGCCTTGAGTGTTTCTTTTTCCAGTTTTTTTGCGGCAGCACTCCAGGGGGTGTGTCCGTCCAGGCCCTGCGCTTTGTCTTTGTCAATTGCCGCGGTAAACTGTTGTTGGGTAGGGTATGGATGCAGCAAATCTGTAATAGTAGTAGAGGCTTTGGGCAAAGCAAGGCAAGTAATCATCCATATTGCCAAAAGGCTTACCAGTGAAAGGCTTGCGTGTTTAATATGAATTGAACCAATTAATACTATCGAGTTGAATATGGCATAGTAGATTAAATATGTAAAAAACATCAGGCCAAAAGTTCCCCAGTCCAATCCAGTGAGTACATTGGTTTGACTTAGAAAAATTGCCAACATCAAAAATGTAAATCCAGTAATACCCAATATAAGGGCATACATACCCAACCATTTGCCTGCCACCAGCGAGCGCATAGAAACTCCCTGGCTTTTGACCAGCCTTAGTGTTCCCTTTTCATGTTCTTTGCTTACCACATTGTGCCCAATCAGTATGATAAACAATGGGATCAAAAAGAGTAAAACAAAGTCAGGGGTAATGCTACCAAACCTGGATAAGCCGGTTTGGTCGGCAGCAGCCATAAACTGTGCTTCGTTGCGTTTATGAGCCTCTAGATATACCGAAATACCCAAATATCGGTCTACTCCCGGATCAATTAACGACAAAGGGTACTTGGGTTTAAAAGCATAGGTGCCATAATGGGCCGCACTGTGGGGGTTTTTGTTGTCTTGGCTTTCCCAAATATTACGTTCACTTATTCGAGCACCTTCATACTGTTTGTTGGCCTGTTGATAGTGCCTGTAACTCAGCAGGGTAGCTACCATCATGAGTAGTAAGACAATGCCCAGCGAAATGGTAAACTGCCCTGACCTTGTGATTTCCCTGACTTCTTTTTTGGCTATTTTCCAGATCATAGTTTTAGGTAATTTTTCATGGTTTGCAAACGAGGCCTTGCTCCAGTCTTTTTCTCAAAAATGACCAATACACAAGAGTTGTTGATCTTGAAATATTCCCCTTTTTTGACCAAGGTTTTCTTAGAAAGTGTTTTAAAATTCCTGGAGCCTTGCCAACATGAGGCTAATCATACCCAAATATATAAAAGATTCAGCA
>NZ_CANLRP010000259.1 GCF_947493425.1 uncultured Microscilla sp.
TATTGTTTTGTCACTTTAAAAATAGCTTACCTTTTTTAATTCTCCAATTTTCGGTTAACCATGCCGTTCGCAGTATATAAAAGCCTGATAGTACTGACAGAAGGTACTAATAACCCATCATAAACGAGTTTAGAGGTTTATCGGTTTGCACTTTCATTTTCTTTCTTAAACGATAACGTGCCATATTTGCGCTTTTTTGTGACACGCCCAATAATTGCGCAATATCTTTGGTATTACAATTAAGTCTTAGTAAGGCACAAAGTCGTAGTTCACTATTGGTAAGGTTGGGGTACTCTTTGGTGAGCCTGGAAAAAAAGTGGGGATGAATTTTGTCAAAATTATCTTTAAAATCACTCCACCTTTTGTCACTTTTCAAATAATGCTCAATAGCATCTTCCAGTTTCGTAATTTTATCTTGTGTAGAATGGCAATTATGAAATCCAGCACTCACTATACTTTTTAGTTCTGCTTGTACTTGCATCAAAAATTGATTTTGCTTCAGCATCTTAGCTGAACTTGCCGCTAAACTGCGTTTTAAAGTCAAACATTCTTCTTTTACTTGTTGAGTTTCTTCTTCATAATTACACTTCTCTATCTCATACATCTGTAAACAGTTCTTATAATAAACCTGTTTCTGGTTTGCTACAACAGCCACCACAGTTAGAAAAGCAGCCACCACTCCTATCACTAGGGTGACGCCTTCCACCTGTAACACAAATAAAAGCAAGCCTGGTGAATAAAAGCATTTATGAAGCGTACGTTTTTCTAAAAAAGCGAATAATACTCTTCTAATGTCTGGAAAAACACGCGTAAATACACTTCTTGTTAAAGAATAAAGGCAAGCTAACTTTAATAAGCTTTTAAAATTATTTTTAGCATTCAAGATAAATTGGGGTAACATAACAGATAGATATTTTTTTGGTTAATCAAGTTGCTAATGAAGTTAAAGAAGAGGGCACCTTGAAGCAAAAAAACAATGTCTATCAAATGTCAACAAAACATTTTAATAAAATAATTCAAGTCTACAAATAATATTTAATACACTCACTATCAAGCAATTATCATTTAAATAATATCTACCCACAGAAAAATGCAAAGTTTTAAATTCTAACTAAACCAATTGCTTTTGATGGTGAAACGCAAGGCAGCAAAACACAAAATCCTCCAATAACTATTTCTATAGCAACACAATCAGGCATTGACCAAAAGGATAAACCAAAGAGAATGTAGCCAAAACTAAAGCATTTCCAACAACTCTTTAAAGCGCTGTTCATTGTAAGTATACATAGAGTCTTCCAGTTCTATACGCCAGTTTTTGAGGCTTTCACCCAAATGCGTGTCCAATGGAGTCATTGCTTCACGTATTTTACTTATTTGAAAAATCTCATATTGCGCCACCTTCACTGCCACGGGTTTGAGCAAGGCTAGTTCTTCTGAGGTAAAATCAAAAGCTACCGGACGTTGAGATGTTTCTACCGATGGGGCTCCGGCAGATAATGGTTGGGAATTGGTGGGTGGGGTAGCCAAAGGCAAGGTAAACCAAAAAGTAGCTCCCTCTCCTACCGGCGATATTACCCCTATATGACCTCCGTGAGCTTCTACAGTCAATTTACAAAAAGTAAGTCCTAAGCCAGTGGAACGTATTGCTCCTGATTTTTTTGGCGATACCTGATGAAACTTCTTAAAAATTTTCTCTATTTGTGTCGCTGGTATGCCTTCGCCCGAATCTGCCACCAACACTTTACCCCATTTGCCTTGCTCATTGGTTATGGATTCAACAGACATGCGAATTTTACCATTCTGAGGAGTATGTTTACTGGCATTGGTGAGCAGGTTTACCATAACCCTTAGTAAGAGGTCTTTGTCTACTTCTACATACACATCAGACAGGGCTTCAATGGTCACTTGATGGTTTTTCTCCCGAATCAAAAAGCTAATTTGCTGAATAGCCCACTGAAGCAGTTCTTCCAGCGCTACCTTGTCTTTGAGCAACTTCATCTTACTTTCCTCAAACTTTTGCACATCCAGAATATCCATAATCAGCCCTTGCATACGCTGCCCCGACTGGTGGATAGTACTAAAAAAACGAGGATCATTTTGTTGCTCCGACAAGCCAATAATGGAGTTAAGCGGATTTTTAAGATCGTGCACAATCATTCCCATCATTTGCTGTTTAAACTTATCCAGCTCTATCAGCTTTTCATTAATGGCATCCAGTTCTTCCAGCGACTGATTCAACTTATTGTTACTGTCTTTGAGGTCTTGGGTACGCACACCTACTAACTCTTCCAGGTTTTGATTAGTAAAATTTAGGGCTTCAGTCAATTGCTCAGCTTCGCTAAATGCCTTAGAAAAACGACGGGAAAGCAGCAAAGCCTGAGAAAAGATAAAGATAAACAAACCTGTGCCAAACACATTGTCTGTTTCTATGACATCATTGCTATATAAAATGTCGTTGACAATGGCTCCAAAAAAGGCAAGAAAACCCACAATAAACAATAATGCCCCTTCGCGCTTACGCAAAGCTGCCTTGACCAACAAATAAGCTGCGTAAAACCCACTGATGATAATGCCCAACTGCGAAAGAGTAACTGTTTGGGTAAACCAATAAGGGGGCAGGAACAATACAATAAGACTCAGGAACAAAAACATTATCGCCTGGGCTTGCGCCAATCGTTTGGGATATTCTTGAGGGTACAATGTACGCAACAACCAAGCTGTAGCAGGCATGCCTAAATTCATAGACAGGTACTCTAGCCTAATGATAGTAAACCAGTCAACCAATACAAAATCATGCAAAAAGTATTCATCAGTTACTGTCAAGCGAAGGGCTGCCATTAAACAAACCCCACTAAAATACAAAGCTGACACGCTTTTGCGCCTTGCCCAAAACAACCCTATATGGTACAAAGCCATAATAAAGATGCTTCCCATCAAAAAGAAATCGGCCAATGCAGTGACCTCACGATTGCGGTCTATTTGGTGCTCAAGCCCTATACGAACCTCTTGCCAAGCGCCTCCTTTACGATGGTGGTAGTTAGAAACCAACCAGAGTATTTCTACCTCTTGGGTGTTATTAACAAAGTTTACCACCAATGGATTGTAAGAAGGCACTGCCCCTTGTTTTTGACGGCTTATTTTGCCATTAGTACATAGCAATTGACCATTGATGTACAACTCATAGGCAGTAGCAACAGTCAGCATTTTTATTCCTAACTTCATCCCTTTGGCAGGAAGCGTCAGCCGCATCCGGTAAGTAGCGTAGCCATTGCCCGCAAGAGTTTTGCCCCCGACATTCAACCCATTCCAGCTTTCAGGTACATTTACCAGTTTGCCCGAAGTAGGCCGCCCTTTTTTGAAATTTGAGCTATAGTAAAATTTTTTCCAGTAAAACTCCCAGTCCCCACTCAACAGTACAGTACCCGATTTGGCAAAATCGTACTGGCTCAAATTCATTTTTCCATTGGTTACTTTGGGCTTTGTCTTTACTGGGCTACACCCAGCTAACCACAACAAACACCCTAAAAAACATACCCACCATAGTTTCGTTTGTGTTGTCATTTTGCAAGCTTTTGTATTATAATCGTACAGTATACATCAATACTCCGCAGTGATTTTAGTCAAAGTTGGTTGCTGGTGATCAGTTATTGATGAATTTAAAAACTATTTAATTGCACGTTTAGGCGTAAAACCGAAACACTTTTTAAAATAAAGTGAGTAAGCAATCTTAATATACGCCACTGGTTTACAGTATTTAACAAGGTAAACATTTACTCGAATCAGCTATGGACTACGGACTAAATGCTATGGACTATTGGTATACATACCTAAAAGACAAAATGTGTTTGCTTGTCATCAAGATAACACAAAATATTGATTGGCAAAACCAACAAGAGCTTAGTGTTCATTATTTAAGTGTTTGTCTACCGATATTTACCCATTACCTCCAATGAAACACTGTTTGATCATCGCTTTTGTTTTGCTTGCCTTTCAACAAACGCCCAGCTTGCTGAGTTTGCCAGATGTAAATTTGTTAGTTACCTGCGAACCAAACCACCCCAACTCAGTGGGTCAACTTGTGGCAATCCTGTTGCACCTCTACCCCTAAAGGCAAAAAAAAGACCCTACACTGTAGAGTCTTTTTTGTTTCCTAACCACAAAGCTTATTAAATATCTTTGGTTAGTATATATTCAAACCAAAAGCCAAAGATGTGACTACGGAAACAACACCTCATAAGCCTTTAATTATCAATAATATAAATCACAATATTTTTTTTCATTGCCAAGCAACGAAGAAATAAACAACCTTTTTTTATGCGATATATCATCAAAAAAACGAAATATCGTGGCTAATTCCCTTCGGCAAGCCAAGGGTTAGTAGCTATTACGGTAAGTTCTTTAATAAAACCCCGACTATCCATTTCCAAAGCCCCTTTAATAGCCTGTGCTATCTCGTCGCTGGTCAGTTTATGAGGCACATCTTCACGTTCTTTACGGTCAGGTTGAGCAAAAGCAGTGGGTACTTCACTGGGGTTTACCAAAATTACCCGCACATTGTAGCGCCGTAGCTCTGCCTGCCAACACTCGGTCATGCCCCGCAAAGCAAACTTAGACGAAGCATAAATGGTACCTCGCTCAAAGCCTTTGGTAGCTGCTGTAGAAGCAATGTTGATAATATTGCCTGAGTTTTGCTCTTTGAACAAACGTGCTGCTTTTTGGGTCATAAGTGCCAATCCAAACACATTTACATTATATACTCGCTGAAAATCTTCGAGGCTTAGTTCTTCTAAAGTAGGGAATTCGCCAATACCTGCGTTATTTATCAAAACATCTAACCCTCCTAATTGGTTGTTAACCGTATCAAACGTTTTGTCGATGTCAGCAGGTAAAGCAACATTGGCTGCCACATACATTACTCCCAATTCTTGGGCAACATTTTGCAGCTTTTTTTCGTCTCTACCTGTAATTAAGACCTTTGCCCCGGCATTGGCTAACATTTTTGCGGTGGCTTTGCCAATTCCAGCACTTCCACCCGTTATAAGTATACGTGCATCTTTTATATCCATAAAATTGTACTTAAGTTTTACCAAATTATGCTAAACTTAAGCAATTCTTACAAATGTCAGTACATTAGATGTATAGTTACTAAAAATTGGATTAAATTTTTTTTCGTATTGATTTTATTGATACATTTGTATAAATAAAATACCTTTTTACTTGTTCATGATATCGATTTTATATAATATAGATATAAAGAATTAGTAAGTTAGGTTTTTCATGGTTATATGGTTTGGAAACCTTGCGGACCCTTGTCTGTAAGGTTTTTTTTGTTGACTCAAGACAAGTTATGAGGCAAATTTGTACCTCATTTCGTATTTAACTTGTAGTTTTGCTTCAAAAAAACGTAAACGTATAAAAATGAAGAGGTTATTCTCCCAACCCCATTGGTTTCAAATTGTTCTGTGTATAACTGTAGCCCTGCTTACCAGCCGTTGTCAAAACTGTCAAGACCTCAAAAGCAGTGATGCTTCTGCCTACATCAAAGTACTGTTTTTTTTGGACAGCACCCAGTCCAGTGCTACCACTGTAAACTTTACCAAAATCACTTCCACCAATGGCACTTCCACCGATACCATTACTGGTAATTTCATCAATTTTTTGTTGCCTTCTGACAACAACTCGGCAAGCTATAGTGTTGCTGGTACTTATACTGATACTTCCAGTGTAGAAAAGACCTTCAGTGAAGATTTTCAAGTGAAGTTTTCGCGTAAAATCGGTATTGAAAAACCAGATTGTGGGGTTACTGAAACCATTACTATCAATGAATTCACTTCATCGTCTGGCACCAGCCGGGTACGGTTAATCAATGTCAGCCCCGACACTACCAGTGGAAACATTCAAATATTTTTAGAGCACAAATAAACAATCGTAAAGCAATGAAAGTGATGCAGGGTTTAGTTGTATTAGTGGGGGTAATTTTGCTTGTTGGGCACATTGCACAGGCTCAAACAACACCTACCAAAAAAGACCAAACAAAGAAAGACACCAGTACAACTGTAAAGTCAACTACCAGAATAAACGTGACACCACCTCCTCCTCGTCCAAAGAAAAAGACAAAGCCTGACTCTTTGCGTAAGCCATTGAGGTTGGCCGGTTTTAGATTGGGTGCCGATATACTGCCTACAGCATTTGGCGCATTCGACCAACGGTTTACCAGTTATCAAGGAACCTTTGAAATATTGCTCAATAATAAATACTTTATAGAATTGAGCGGGGGAGTGGAACAAAGAATAAGGCAAGGGGTAAGCAATTATACTTATTCCAGTCAAGGGTTTTATGGCAGAATGGGCATTAACTATAATATGTTACATCGGAAAAGCAAGGATGATGCAATATATGTGGGGTTACATTTTGGTTATGCCCGTTTCGACAACGACATTAGCTATACCATTACCAACACTGCCAACGGAGGCGATGTAAGTGGGCTAATCATAGAAAAACAACTCATGGGCACATGGCTCGAAGGCAACTTTGGGTTCAAAGTAGAGCTGTTCAAAAATTTATACATGGGACCCATGTTCAGGGTAAAAGTAAAGCTCACCGGAAGCGAAGGCGAACTACTCTACCCTAACGACATACCTGGCTACGGGGTAAACAACGCAGCTAACTTTGCCTTTGGGTACCATATTTTATACCGCATTCCTTTTAAGTCTAAAAAACGCAAACGTCGTATAATCATCACTCCTTCAACTCCCATAAAAAAAACACCCTCTACCCCTACTCCACCTAAAAAAGACAAAGGTGATGGTAGGTGATCTATTCAATCTTATAGGCACTTATTTAGACATACTCTAACCAGTGTAGAGTATTGACTTAGCCAAAATATAAGTATATTCAAAGCAGAAATCTAACATTAGATAATTATGAAGAAAGTTTTACCTCTACTTATAACAATGCTGTGCCTGATACAATGGGGCTACGCACAAAAAAATAAAATAACTTTAGTGATTCACGGTGGCGCAGGTACCATTCTTAAAAAGTACATGACTCCCCAACAAGAAAAAGCCTATCATAGCAAACTGGAAGAGGCTCTAAAAAAAGGACACAATGTATTAAAAAAAGGGGGCACCAGCCTTGACGCAGTAGTGACAGCCATTAAAATACTGGAAAACTCACCCTTGTTCAATGCAGGCAAAGGCGCGGTGTTTACCAACCAGGGAACCAACGAACTAGACGCCTCTATCATGGAAGGTAAGACCCTCAATGCAGGAGCAGTATCCAGCGTAACCATTGTCAAGAACCCTATTACAGCAGCTTTAGCAGTTATGAAAAACTCGCCTCATGTCATGCTTACGGGAAAGGGCGCCGAAACTTTTGCTACACAACAAGGATTGGCAATAGTCAAACCAAAGTATTTTTATACCAAACGTAGGTATGAACAACTAAAAAGGGTACAAAAGAATGCTGTAAAAGGTAAAAGTGGAAGCGTGGAAGATTTGATTGATTTGAACAAAAAACTGGGTACTGTGGGCGCAGTAGCGTTGGATCAATACGGTAATATAGCTGCCGGAACCTCAACGGGAGGAATGACCAATAAAAAATGGGGGCGAGTAGGCGATACTCCTATCATTGGAGCAGCCACTTATGCCAATAACCGTACTTGTGGAGTATCGGCCACCGGACATGGTGAGTACTTTATGCGAGTGGTGGTAGCCCACAATATTTCTGCCTTGATGGAATACAAAGGGTGGAGCGTGCAAAAAGCAGCTAAAGAAGTGGTGATGAAAAAACTCAAAAAAATGGGTGGTTCAGGTGGTATCATTGCTTTAGACCACGATGGTAACTACACCATGACTTTTAATAGCGCAGGAATGTACCGAGGAGTAGCCACTCCAGATGGAAAGGTAAAAACGTATATTTATAGGTAGTACGCCACATGGTATACTAAAATCAAAGGGTGCATCGTTTTGCCTTACAGCAAGCAATTAGCATCTAATACCTTTTGAGAAGAGGAGGAGTGTTTTTGATAAATTCACTCCTTATTTTTTTAGAGTATGTTTAAAAATCATAATCTGGGCTAAAAAAGTGTCCCCGAATACAAGTTCGGGACTTACAGTTTTTAACTCCGAAGACAAAATTTAAACATACTCTTAGGAATTGTTCAAAAATAAATTTACACTCTGAGGGGTGATTTTTCGCCTTGATACTTCGTTATTTTTATTG
>NZ_CANLRP010000260.1 GCF_947493425.1 uncultured Microscilla sp.
AACTTCATTGTAATAGGTATTATAGTTTTTTAGTCGATACAATAATAACCTTTTGCAATGAATTATGGGTATAATTAGACATTATTACGATAAATTAATTATGATGAAGGTTTTGTCTAAACTTCCACCTAAGGTTATGCAATCCTACTGCAATAACCATTACAATATCTCTCATTTCAGTGTTTTTGAGCCTAATTTTATCCTTTACAATCCTTAGCCTCTTCACCGAAGCAAAGACGTGCTCCACTTTCACCCTTATCGCTGAAATAGTTTTATTACACTGTTTCTGAGCTTCACTTAGCTCCCTATTTCTGGGTTTCTTAAAGGGAGTTAGGACTTCTGCCCCCTCAGGTTTAAAGCCTAAATACCCAAGGTCTTCCAATAAAATAGTACCCTCAGGAAAAATATATTCGGACTCTTCTGCCATCGTTTTATCGTGAATACTTCCAGCATAAGTAGGGCTTAAGTACCATATATAACCATTTTCATCAGAAAGAATATGATTTTTAACCATATGTTGTTTCTTTTTGCCACTATACTCGTACTGCTGACGCTCATAATCCTGAGAGCGAGGTATATTTCGTTCACTAGCGTCAATCCATAGGACTGTTTTTGACAACACTAGCAAAGTTTTGTACAAATTACAAGGTGTACGATGGGCGGCTACACCAAGTATTTCAAGACTTTGTTGAAGTATAGGAAGAAGACACTTTACCCAAATACTTACCTTACCTTGGGACATTCTAAATAAGAGTCCCTGATATTGTTGAGTAGGGTTTTCTTTCAAATAAGTAAGTATAAATAGAAGTTTTTCTTCTGTACCACAAAGACTGATGCGAGCATCTTCTTTGAATTTAGGCTTTTGACGAATATTACCTTTTAAATCATAATGTTTGTAATAGTTTTCCCATAAATCTGAGAAAACTTCCAAAAGGTAGAAAAACTCTTCTTTTGCCAAGCTCGTTATAGCTAAACATTCTTGGTAGTTATTTCGGACGACTTTATCATATATTTTCACACTTTATATGTGCCGAAATACTACCTTTTTTGTTGCATAAAAAATTATCGTAATAAACTCTATTAATTGAAATTCAATTTTTTATGCCCTTTTTAATTTCTACAATTTAACTATAACTATACATTATGATAAGTAAATTACCCTCTCACATGAATATTTTCCGCCTTTAGGTAATCTTTCAGTTCTTTGATGCCTATTTCATTGAAGTGAAAAATACTGGCAGCCAGCCCCGCATCGGCGTTGGCCTGTTCAAACACCTCCTTGAAATGTGACTTAGCGCCTGCCCCCCCTGAAGCAATGATCGGAATCATCAAAGCATCAGTCAATTGGCGGGTAGCCTCAAGGGTAAAACCATTTTTGGTACCATCGTTATTCATCGAAGTAAACAAAATTTCTCCCGCGCCACGTTCCTGCGCTTCTTTAGCCCACTCAAACAACTTTATATCCGTTTTTTGTTTGCCTCCGTGGGTGTGCACATACCATTCGCCGGCTACCTCGCGGGCATCTATAGCTATTACAATGCATTGTTCGCCAAACTCTTGTGAGGCTTGGGTTACCAGCTCAGGGTTGCGTACCGCTGCCGAGTTGATGGTAATTTTATCGGCACCCGAATCAAGCAGTACTGAAATATCATCTACTGACTTGATACCTCCACCCACCGTAAAAGGAATGTTGATATTGGCGGCAATGCGTTTGACCAATGCCGCCAGGGTTTTACGTTTTTCATTGGTAGCGGTAATGTCCAAAAAACAAAGCTCATCGGCTCCTTCTTCGGCATACCTTCGCCCCAATTCTATAGCGTCGCCTGCCACTACCAGGTTCTCAAACTGCACTCCTTTGACAGTAAGCCCGTCTTTTACGTCAAGGCAGGGTATAATTCTTTTAGTGATCATAAGTTTTCAATGATTATTTGATGAGAGAGTCACCCATTAGGCAAACTGCTTAAGCTCTTCTAAAGCAATGCGATTTTCGTAAATAGCCTTACCTACAATTACCCCATCAATGCCCTCTTTGTTTAAGTCTTTGATGTCTTGCATGCTGGCTACTCCCCCACTGGCAATAATGGTCATAGTTGGGAACTTTTGCTTAAGTTTACGATAGAGCTCTAGCGCCACCCCTTGTAATAAACCATCTTTTGATACATCGGTACAAAAAAACTGGGTAAGCCCACCAGGTATAAAATCGGCGATAAAGTCATAAATACTTACTTCAGATTCGTCTTGCCAGGCATTGATGGCTATTTTTTCGCCCTTTACGTCTGAGGCAAGCAATATTTTATCTGAGCCAAAAGTTTGTAACCACCCTTTAAAAACTTCGGGTTGCTTGACAGCAAGGCTCCCAATATTTGCCATAGCTGCCCCTGCATCTAATACCGACTGCACCTGCTCGGTTGTTTTTATCCCTCCCCCATAGTCAATCGTCAAATTGGTTTTGGTCGCCATTTGCTCTACCAAAGCCAAGTGTTTGGGTGCCCCACTTTTGGCACCATCAAGGTCTACCACATGCAAACGCTGAAACCCCTCATCGGCATACTTTTGCGCCATTTCTATGGGGTCTTTGTCATATACTCGTTTTTGGCTGTAATCGCCTTGGGTCAATCTTACACATTGCCCATTGATAATGTCTATTGCCGGAATTATTTGAATCATAATAGGTATTAGGGACTGGGTGCTGGGGACTAGCTTTTGTCAACTCGTATTATTTTATTTTCTGTACCAGAATCAGCACCATCAAACCCTGTTCCTAGTACCTAGCGCCCAGTACCTTGTTTTAAAGTTCTAAAAAATTTTGAATGATTTGGCTACCTTGCTGGCTGCTTTTTTCGGGGTGAAACTGCGCTGCATGAAAGTTACCTTTCTCAAGCATGGCCGAAAAGGGTACAATATGGTCGGTTTGAGCTGTTGTATAGTCTGCCAACTCGACATAATAACTATGCACAAAATATACATAATCGTTTGTTGTCAAACCTTTAGTAATTTTCCCGTTCAACTTTTGCAAATTGTTCCAACCCATGTGGGGTACTTTAAGTTTGGCTGATTGTTGTTGGGCAAGACGTTCGTCAAATTTGACTACCTTTATTGGAAAAACCCTCAAGCAGGCTGTATCGCCTTCTTCGCTATGCTCACACAACAGCTGCATGCCCAGGCATATCCCCAAAAAGGGTTGCTTTAGTTGAGGAATTAACTGGTCTAACTGTTTGCTTTTGAGGTAGTTCATTGCCGAATGGGCGTGCCCTACTCCCGGAAAAATCACTTTATCGGCTGAGGTGAGCAGCGCTGGATCGTCGGTAACTAAGGGTGTCACACCCAACCTTTCGAGGGCGTATTGTACCGATTGTGTATTGCCTGCATTGTAACGCAGAATGGCTACTTTCATAGTTTAATGTAGGGAGTGTGTAAAAAAAAGAAACGTGAAGGTACTACTTAGCCTTTGAAATAGCAATAACTCCCAGTTATCAATTGATAATTTACAGGCATTAATCAAACTTGTATCAAAGGGTACTGACGGTGTACTTCGCTGATTTTTTTCAGGGGTATTTGATTGTCACGCAGGTTAAAGGTTTTGAGCTTATCAAGTTGATAAAGTGCAGGAGGAACCGCTTTTAATTGGTTATTTTCTACCGACAAAACCTCCAGGTTTTTTAATTTGCCTATTTCTTCTGGCAACTCCGTGAGTTGATTGTTGTCTAAGTGCAAACTTTTCAGGTTTTGCAACTGACCTATGCCACTGCTCACCCTCTTGAGTTGATTGTTACGCAATGACAAATACTCCAACTTACGAAGATTTTCTATCGATTCGGGTACTTTTTCTATATGATTGTGGTCTATCTCCAGGGCGATTAAACGCCACAAACTGCCTATTTCTGAGGGTAAAATGTGGATTTGATTGTACTTCATGCTCAACTCTCTTAAATTGCTCAAGCGCCCTATTTGCTGTGGAATATTCTGAATAGGCACATTGTAAAGGCTTAAATCTTTGAGCTGTTGCAATAGGCTAATTTCGGCAGGCAAGGTACTAAACACATTGGCGCCCAGCCAGAGCACTTCCAGGTGGGGCAACTCAGTAATGACTAAGGGAAAATCTTTCAGTTGATTTTGGTAAAGTTGTAATACCTTTAGATTGGTAAGCTTTTTAAAGTTTTCGGGCAGGCTTTCCAAACTGTTGTAGTTCATCAGCAATTGCTCTAAACGGGTAAGCTGGGGGATTGACAAAGGAACTTGACGAAATTGATTTACATTCAGGTCGAGCGTTTTTAGGTGAGTAAGTTGTACCAGGTCGTTGGGCAGGTTGGTAAGCTTGTTATGCCCCAAATACAAATGTTGCAACTCGGTTAGTTTACCTACCCCCGGTAATAAATGCTCCATGTGTAGCTCTGAAAAATTCAAGGTAGCATTGTTTCGTAAAGCAGCGTATACTCCGTTCTGCAAACAAGCCATTCGTTTTTGTTTGGTTTCGGTGATTATTTCAAATACTTCTGCCAACATTCCGGTGCCCTCATTGTCGGGTGATACAGATTTTATCAACTGCAAGGCCAGTTCAAAATTAGCCTCTTCGTTGCTCTCAAGCAGCTGCTTTATTTTTTGGGTATGGGCGTCTGTGTTTTTCAAAGTGCAATCAGGTCAAATTCAATAATATAGTTGTCTGAAGGTATATTGCTATGTACAAGGTGCTGTACCACCACTTTGCTTTTATTCTGTCATCTAATGTATAGGTCAAAAATACATTTTTTTTACCATATTTGGGCAAGACCAAATCTATTCATTGAACGCTTTTACCCTGATTTGGTGTTTGGATAGTAAATAAGCACAGTAACCCATGATGAAAAATAAGCACAGCCTCACCAAACGCTGGGAATGGATGTATTGGGTAGTGGTAGCCAGTGCAATATTATACCCTGTATTGATGTATTGGTTTAGCCGTTATTTTGGAAGCTCATAAACCACTTACTATTGCATTAAGGAATACGCTGACACCAAAAACTGGGCAACTTTGCTCAAAAAAATTCAACCCTATAACAAAGCACATACAATATCATGACAATTACTGATTGGCTCATTCTAGTTGCTTTTTTTACATTTACCTTGTGGGATGGCTTACGCAAAAACAAAAGCACAAAAAGCGTAGAAGATTTGCTGCTTGCCAACCGCAGTATGCCTTGGTGGGCAGTAGGTTTATCAGTAATGGCCACTCAAGCTTCAGCCATTTCATTTGTAGGTACCGCCGGACAAGCCTATGTGCACGACATGCGTTTTGTACAAGTATACTTGAGCGTTCCTCTTGCTATGATCATTCTGTCAATTACATTGCTCCCGTTTTATAACCGCCTTAGAATATTTACTGTATACGAAGCCCTCGAACATCGTTTTGGCTTAAAGGTAAGGCTACTAACCAGTTTTTTATTTTTGCTTTCACGCGGGTTGTCTATGGGGCTGGTCATTGCTGCCCCAGCGTATGTACTTTCTGTGATACTTCAGGTACCTCTCTCTTACACCATCGTTGTGATAGGTATAGGCGCCACGGTTTACACCGTATTTGGGGGCATTACTGGAGTTATTCGTACCGACATCAAACAAATGGTACTGATGATGGGTGGGCTCGTATTCTGCTTTGCCTGGATCTGGTCAAAACTCCCTCAGGAAGTAGGTTTTACTGAAGCACTTCAAATTGCCGGAGCAACAGCCAAGCTCAAAACCATTGATTTTACCTTTGATGCTGCCGAAAAATACAACCTCTGGAGTGGACTATTGGCAGGATTGTTCCTCATGTTGTCTTATTTTGGCACCGACCAGTCTCAAGCTCAACGTTACCTTACCGCCAAGTCGCTCAACGACGCGAGGGGTTCGCTTATGATGACGGCTTTCGCCAAAATACCTATGATGTTTTTTATGCTTTTGCTAGGGGTTTTTCTCTATGTATTTTATATTTTTAAAGAAGCTCCCCTGCTTTTTATTCCTAATCAGGCAGCACATACCGAGCAAATGTCTACAGCAAAAAACGCTTATAAGAAAGCGCATCAATTGCGGGCACAGGCAGCCTACCAATACCTGAAGGCTCCACACCACCTGCCCACCAAACAAGCTTTTGTAGCCCAGGATAAAGCGCTCAATCGTTTGCGACAAGCAGAGATAAAACGACAAGAAAAAACTACGGGAATCCGTCGCAACGACACCAACTACATTTTGCCTTACTTTGTGCTTACACAAATGCCAGCGGGCTTGGTGGGCGTAATTGTTGCCACTATTTTGGCGGCAGCCCTCTCAAGCATAGACAGTGGCTTAAATTCGCTGGCGTCCAGTACTGTTATTGATTGGCAAAAACGCTTACATACAAAAGAAAAGCCCACGCGTTATTACCTCAATGCTTCCAGGGTAGCTACCGCAGGTTGGGGCATATTTGCAGTACTGGCCGCACTTGCCTATGGCGAAACCGATTCTATAGTAGAATTGGTAAATAAAGTAGGGAGCTATTTTTATGGGGCTATTCTGGGGGTTTTTGTCCTTATTTGGGTCAAGCCAGCCAATGGTGCCGGGGCTTTTGTGGGGCTTCTGCTAGGTATGTTTACGGTGTTCTTGTTCGACAACCTATACCTACACACCGATACCCAACATTATCATTTTTTTGGCACACATGAAACTCAAGCCTGCAAAAAAGCTTTGGCTTATTTATGGCTCAACCCTATTGGTACGCTGAGCGTAGTTTTTTGGGGAGTGATTATTGGTACAATGAGCAAATATAAAAACAAGCCTGAAAGCTAAAAAGCATCCTGTTCATTTTCCATTTTGTGTAGCAAATAGTTGGCGTCTTCATCGTGGTAACGAATGGCACGCTGAAAATCTACCTTCGCCCCGTCATAGTTGCCCAGATGATAGTTGCAACGCCCTTTCAAACGATAGGGAACCGCCTTGTCTTTGAAATGCCATACTGCCTTGGCAAACTCTTCGTGCGCCAATTGATACTCTTCTAACGCAAACAATGCTTTGCCCTTGATAAGGTAACAGTCAGACAGACTATAGTCATAATTAATGGCTTTGTCACAATTATACATTGCCTCGTGCAGGTTGTTTAGGGCAAAATTACAACGGGCTTTGTGTGCCCAGGCTACGGCGCTTTTTGGGTGATGACTCAACACCGCATCAAAAAAACGTAAGGCTTCCTTATAACGCTCCTGGTCTACCAACTCAATACCACGTTTATACTCTTCGTTTTCGCGCATGGTATCGGTAATGTGGTGCCCCAACATTAGCCGGATGCCAATATATATGGTAGGAATGATAAAATAAATGCCCAAAAAGAAAATCAGGGCAGCAAATGTCAGCAACAGTTGATACCAAGTCATAAGGTTACAATAGAATGGTGTTTGTCATAAATAAAATACAAAACATTTGTGAAGTAGGAAAGTTCTACAGTCATTTTTTATTTGTCAAATTTTTTTTATCTGTATACAAAGAACCTGTGTAAGCACAAGTAAAACCACCTTTCAGTGGGCAAAAACAGCGTCTATCACCTTGTATAGCTACTTTATCGGTATTTTTTATCTCTGGAAATATTTTTTTTTGCAAGCCCTTGCTTTTTTAATTCATAATATATTACCTTTGTCATCCCAAACGGGAAATAAATATTAAATGGCAGCTGTAGCTCATCTGGTTAGAGCGCTGGTTTGTGGTACCAGAGGTAGTCGGTTCAATCCCGATCAGTTGCCCATTTTACCCTCATAAAGTCTTCGCTTTATGGGGGTTTTGTTTTGAGCAAACAACTTTGTGTTTTGCTCACTATTTTTCTCCCATTTTCCGGGTTTAGGTCTTGCTTTTTTAACTTAGAATGTATTACCTTTGCCAACCCAAACGGGAAATAAATATTATAAATGGCAGCTGTAGCTCATCTGGTTAGAGCGCTGGTTTGTGGTACCAGAGGTAGTCGGTTCAATCCCGATCAGTT
>NZ_CANLRP010000261.1 GCF_947493425.1 uncultured Microscilla sp.
ATTAAAAGCTAAAGGCTAAAAGCCAATCAAAGCTCAAGAAAAAGCTAAAGTTCGTCGTAGTTCAAAAAAAGGCTAAAGGCTCAACCCTATCGTAGCTCAAGAAAAAGCTAAAGGCTAAAGCTCATCGTAGCTCAAAAAAAAGCTAAAGGCTAAAACTACACAGAGACCAAAAAAGCTAAAAGCCCACTACAAACAGCCAAAAAAAAGCTAAAGGCTAAAACTACACAGAGACCAAAAAAGCTAAAGGTTCAATCGTAACTAAAACATTAAAGTCTAGCCTTGAAGTACCTTACATTGCCCGCTTTGTCGGTAATAGTAAGCGTGAATAAACCCTTCAGGGCTCTTCTTTTGTTGCCTAATGGTGCGGCTGACCATATCATAAAACCTTTATGCTCGTAATTCATCAATAAAAATTTGCCATTGAGGGTAGCCTTAAAGTTTTTGATACCTGAAAGGTTGTCCTTGATTCGAAACGAGATTTTATACAATGATTTTCGCAACCAGCGCAAAGAAGGAGGGCTTATATCGCGGGCAATACGATAATTGCCCAAGCGATCATACTGAAAAACCATTTTGTTGCCTACCCAATGGCTACCTTTGATAAACTTATTGCCCTGATAAGCATTCCAGCCTTTTTTGTTAGTAGGCACCACAGCAGGTTTCAGGCTTATCTCAATATTTTTGAATATAGGTACATAAGAGCTGTTAATAGTCACACTGTTTTTATAGAGTTTGGTTTCCAGATACAAAGTATCAAATAGAGCACCTTTAGGAAATTTAATTTCCAGCCTGCCTGCTTCTCTATAAATGACAGTACGATTAGCGGGTACCAACATCCTAAGGTTAAATTTTTTGCGTAAGCTGCCCAGTTCTACATAGTCGGGCAAGCCGTGGCGCAAATCCCACAAATATACCGAAGTGAGCCCCTGCATATACACTATAGGCACATCGTACGAGAGTCCTGCTACATTGAAACGGGCAATATCTGCTCTTTGCCTGACATAGTGCCCTTTAAGCACCAGGGTATTGCCCTGTATCTCATAACTTAAATGAGTTCGTCGAGGCACAGAGGTGGGGCGAAACTTGACCATTGGGGGTAGTTTTCCCTTGATTTTAAAGCTCAATATGCTTGTATTGCCCCAATAGTCGGTGGCGTGTATGGCTACTGAATGCAGGCGATTGTCTTGAATATTGATTGCCCCCCGCAAGGCGTTGGTTTGATAAAAAGTATAAGGATTGCCATCTGCCACGTAGCAACGTTGGTAACCCCGATAGCTGCGGCGATGTTGGGCGTAGTCGGCGTGCACCCGCATTGCCTTATTGATGTGATGGTCTATTTTGTTTATATCCATCAGAAAAACCTGCCTACCATCTACCACTACCTTTATTTTGGTAGTGCCATAGGTATTGCTTGCCCTGTTCATGAGGTCGTGGGTGAGCAATTCAAAACCTATTTTACCGTTGGCGGTAATCATCCTACCCAAGGTATAGCGGTTGTGGGCTACTTTTCTTACTTTGAATTGGTACCTGCCAAAACGATTGTTTACCCTGCCATTAATATTCAGCGTTTTGATAGCCAACGCACGAATAACCGGAGGAATGTTGTCGTAGCCTATTTCTTTGAATTTAAATTGAAAAGGGTTCAGCGCTTCATCGGCAAGGGTACGTATTTCAAAGTGTAAGTGAGGACCTGCCGAGGCACCAGTATTGCCCACATAAGCAATGACTTCGCCTTTGGTTACTGGAATGAAGTTGGCTTTGAGGTATTCTTCGTAAAAAAAATCTTGCTGTTGATTTTGGCGAGCCCTTACATAACGGGCTATTTTGGGGGCAAACCGTAATAAATGCCCATACAAAGATTGTTGTTTGGTGTGAGGGTGGTATAAATACACTGCATTGCCGTAGCCATAAGTAGAGGCTTTGAGGCGGTACACATAACCATTGGCAACTGCGCGTACTGGCGTACCTGGGTTGGCGGCTATGTCGAGTCCGGCATGAAAATGACTGCTGCGAATTTCTCCAAAATTGCCGGTCAACCAGCTTTTTTTGCCTGGATTGACCGGAAACATATACGTGTATTGTGCCTGTGCCTGCCAGCTTATACAGCCCAGCAAAAGCACAAGGACTTGTTGAAAAAATAATGTGCGTACTAAATAACGTGTCGAACGATCAATGCAAAATCCTCCCATACTTTTCCTTCGGTGTTGTGGCATACACTTGTAGTTGTCGGATGGCTTGCCTTACCACAAGCATACGACGCCTTTGCCTGGCAATGGTCTAAAAAACAAGTAGCTATTTATTTTTTTTCTTCTTTTCCTGGCGGGCAATCCACTCTTTTTGCATTTCTTCCAACAAAAACATTTTTTCGTCAGTACTCAAATCTTTATCAGCATAAACCAAGCTGTTAAACTTGTTTTTAAATTCCGATTTTTCGGTTTTTACCAGCGTCTTAACGATAGTCAAATAAAAGTCGAACATGTGTAGTAATATATATGTGTGTGAACTTGTGCAATACCAAAGTTATAAAAATTAGCTATAGGGTAAACCAACCAGGCACAAATTTATTAAATAGTTGTATGGTTATACTGAATAATTGTTTTGTGGGTTTAATTGTTTTGTAGTGGGGAAGTAAAAAAACAAAAGCCTTCTACAGTCTTGGCTGTAGGAGGCTTTTGTTTGTAATAATATGAGTTTACCTGTTCACCTTCACTGTTTCTAAATTAGGCTCTTCAGCCGCTTTACGGGCTTTTCTTCGCTTGGTTGCCCCTTGATACAACTCCGGCGAAATAAGCACCAACAGCAACCCTAAGTAGCTGACCCAATGGATGTATATTGGAAACAAGCCCGATTCGTTGAAAACAATGGCTGCCAACAATACGACCATCTTCCAGGAACCCCGTTTTTCGGCAAAATATTTATCAAGGTAAGGGTAGGCAAGCACTGCTGCCAGTATAATGAGGGTACCAAAATAAAAGCCAGCTGTCATTTTTTCGGCATCGCCAAAAATAATAAACGCCAGCACAATGCCATATACAGGCTCTAGATTTACGGTAAGGTTAATGGCAAAAGGACTGAATTTGTTCATGAGTTTTACCGCCACAGTATAGGCATATACAGTACAAATAATGGCCAAAATGCCTATGTACAACCAGTCGATGGCATTGTCGGGAACTAGGTGCAAGGTGTGCGATTTGACAAAGTATTGGGTATAAAACGGAAAGAACAAAGCCGAACCAATGCAAGCGCCTGCCATCTCATAAAAAGTAATGATAGAGTGGTCGTGTTTTTTGATAAGTTTACTGTTGATTACCGTAAACAAGGCGGCTAACATTGCCGAAATAAGGGCAAGCAAAATGCCCCAAAAGTGGTTAAACTCAAAACGAAAAACCACATACAAGCCCAAAATAATTACCAAGCCTATGTTTATTTCAAACCCCTTGACCTTACGTCCGGTAATGAGCGGATCGAGGATACTTGTCCAAAGCGTGGCAGTGGCCATACCCGCCAGGCATACCGATACGGTAGAAATATTGACCGAAGCAAAAAATAGAATCCAATGTGCCGAAATGAGCATACCAGTACCCAAAATCTTAAGTCCAGAAGCGATACTCATTCTAAACGATCTGCGACGACGGGTAATAATGAGCCCTAAAGCAATAGAAGCAATGAGGGTGCGGTAAAAAACCAACTCAACTGCGGGAATAGTAATGAGTTTGCCCAAAATGGCGGTAAATCCCCAGATCAATACAATGAAGTGGAGAACAGCGTGATCTCGTAAATTTGGCATGTACTTATATAATCATGGCAATGGTGATAAAAGGGCAGGAGATTTTGATTAATTCAATGCGTGTTTTCCTGATAATACCTGCCTTGTTTAATTGTGTTTTTGTTGTATTTGTAAAATTTATAGCAAAACTAGCCGATTATTTAGGATTTGGCAAACAAGGTAGCTTTTAAATACGGCAGAGGCTTGCCCTAGGTTGGCAATGCCTCTACATATTCTACCAATGGGCTTTGGAGCCAGACTAAGGCAAGTGCTTAAGGTAAAATAGATAAAGCTATTTGTTGAAAACATCCTTGAGCAAACGCTGAATTAGTTGTGGCAATTTTGCTACTTTGGTAGCATCATAAATATAGCGATCGGGGCGCACCACTACCACCTCTACATTGTACTTGGCAAACCACTGTTGGTAACGGCCGTAGCGGTCGGTTGGATTGCCTTCCTCATTATTCACTGCATCGGCTGGAGCAATTATACAAAAAGAGACACCCAATTGGGTCAAACGTTGCAAGGTGCCAGTAGGCAATGCTTGTGAAACCTCCTGTCCATAGCTCACAATGCACCAACCTTTGCCCAAACAATGGTCTAGCAAATGGGTCTGATTGGCAAGGGTTACCTCCATTTGTGGAAACAAGTGCCCACGTAAGCGTCGGTTTTTGCCAAAAATGCCTTGTTTGAGTTTTTGAGGAGGAACCTTTACTTTGCGCCAATGCCTGGGGGCAAACAAGGCAAGCCCCTTAAGTACCCACGCCCAACGCCGGGTAACAAACAAACGCCCCACCCAACGAGTGACCCACATGATAAAGCGTACATGAGGAACACGTTCAACGGTATAACTCTGCAGGAGTTGGGGGGGAGCCTTGTCTTTGATCACTGCTTTGATTTTCCAGCTGAGGTTCATCACATCACGAAACCCGGCACACATGCCTTGTCCTATATAGGGAGGCATTTGATGGGCTGCATCGCCTGCCAAAAACACCCGGTCTTGTTGCCATTGCCGGGCTATTTTGGTAGCAAACCTATATTCTACCGCATGGATTATGTCTACCTTGTCAGGATTAATCACGGTAGCCAACATGTCTTGTATTATACCAGGCGATGCCCATTCTATAGAGTCGCTGGTGCCTCCCTTAGGAATAGAAAACTCCCAACGGTAATGACTGCCAAAACTATTGAGAAACACGTGCGATTTGTGAGGAGGTGCCACCGTTTTTTGAATCCAGTCCGAAAATTTAACTGCGCCTTCTTCGTCTTCTATTCGCACGTCAACTTTAAGGTTGCGGCGGCTAAACTTGAGGTCTTTCAGCGGAAGCTGTAACAGGTGACGTAGAGAACTATTGGCTCCATCACAGGCAAGGATAAATTTACCCATATAAGTACAGGTTTTTTCGGCAGTTTTTACTTGCAAGGCAGGGGTGCTGCCAGGTTGTACAGCTACTACTGTTGCCCCAAAAAATACCGATACATTTTTGTAGCGTTCAATTCCTTGCATGAGCACCTGCTCCAGGTCGGGTTGATAAAACAGGTAGCTTGCCGCAAATCCGGCAGTAGCGGTTTTAGAGGTTTCGAGCAATACCTTGCCACGGGGGGTAACAAGGCGCATGCCAGGTACAGGTTTGCTCAAAGCCAATATTGGCTCATGCAACCCCACATATTGCAAAATACGCATTACCTCATCGTCTATATGAATGGCACGCGGAATATTGTATGGCTCCTGATTGCGTTCAAACACAGCTACCCTTAAACCATACATACCCAGCAAGTTAGCCGCCAGCATGCCTACCGGACCCAAGCCTACGATCAATACGTCATATCCTGAAAACTCATCCTCTTTCTGCATCATGTGCCCAAAATATAAATTTATTTTGAATGTGACATTAAACTTTATCTTTCAGAAGGTATCTTACTAGCCAATAGTCCATAGTATTTAGTCCGTAGTCCATAGCTGATTCGAGTAAATGGTTACCTTATTAAGTCCTGTAAACCGAGCCTGTAGCTCTGCTACGGCGAGCTCAACGAAGTTAATCAGTAGTTTATACTAAAGTTGTTTACCTACTTTATTTTTAAAAGGGTTTCAGTTTTAGGTCTACGCCGTGCAATTAAACAGTTTTTAAAATCATAACCTACTGATAACCGAGCCTCTGGCGAGTCCTTAGATACCGATGTATATCGGTGCTCACCGAAGGTAATCAGTAGTCAACTTTGGCTAAAATCACTGCGGAGTATTGACTAGCACAAGTACTACCAAAAACTTATAAGACATGAACAAACTAATGAAAAGCACCTTGTTAGCCTGGTTTTGCCTCATTGCCCCTCAATATTGGCTAACTGCCCAACATGCAGGTAATTCTTATTATAAAAAAAGAACTTACAGCAGCTCCCGACAAGCAGTAGATATAAGCAACTCGAAAGGAACCAAGCTGGTGGTCACCGCCAATATACTGAAGTATATAGAAGCAGACGAATTTGTCGCGGTATTTGGCTTATCAGAAGAGGCCCCCAGTGTGAAAGCCTGTAATGAGAAAATAACCCAAAGGCTGCAAGGCTTTGTACAAAAACTGAAAGGGTTAGGTATTAAACAGGGTGACTACTATATAGACATGGTAACCCAAAACCAGGTATACGGCTATAGCTTTGATAGTGACAAAAAGGTGGCTACCGAAAAAACAGAGGGTTTTGAGTTAAAAAAAAACATTGCCATTCGTTACAAAGACGACCAATTGCTCAATAAAATATTACAGTTGGCTGCTCAATATGGTATATACGACCTGATAAAAGTAGATTACCTTAAGTATGACCAAGCCCCTATATACAAAGAGTTATGGAAAGAGGCACTAAAGGTGATTGAACAAAAAAAAGATATTTACCTGAAAGTAACCGGGGTAAAACTGTGGGATAAGAGCAAAATTTTGTCTGAACGTTTTGGGGCTTATTTGCCAGGACAGATGTACCAGAGCTATACTGCTTTTCAATCTGCCAGTGTAAGTTCGCCAAATTACAACCAGCGAAGTTTTACTCGAATTGACAAGCGAAAACTCAAAACGGTATACTATGACCCACCTAACTTTAGCAAGTATGACAAGGTATTGAACAATAACCCTGTGAAACCCATGCTTCAGTTTCATTTGCAAGTGACCATAGAATATGACGTAGTAAGAAAGATAAAGTAAGAAGTTTTTGCAGGGTTGGGGTAGGTTTTTACAAATAACCCTTATTTTTGATTCTCTTAATAAATAAGAAAAGTATGGACATCCAACCCTGGAAAAAACTCGAAGAAGACAAAGTATACAATGGCTATCGAAGCATTATCAAGCGAAAGTTTGAGTTGCCCAATGGCAAAGTTATGGAGTATGACATTGTTGCTGGAGGCAACTTTGCCTCTATTGCGGCACTCACCCAAGACAATGAAGTATTGTTGGTCAAACAGTTTCGCCCAGGTCCTGAACAAGTGCTGATGAGTACCCCTTCTGGGTATATAGACTTTAACGAAGACCCAAAAGATGCTGCCAAGCGTGAGTTGCTCGAAGAAACAGGCTACCAGGCAGAAGACATATTTTTCAAGAAAAAAGTGACTTTACCTTATGGCATTGGTTGTCAATATTGTTTTGTGGCCACCGGATGCATAGAAATACAAGGGCAACGCCTTGACGATACCGAGTTTATAGAAGTAATTACCATGAACTTGCCAGCGTTTAAAGAAAAGTTGCGCAACCCCCAAGACTTTGATTTTTATAACTTGACTGCAGCCTATTTATTGCTCGATCATATTCAGCCTTTTTAGTTGGTAACCAATAGCTTCTGCCGCCTTAGGTCTTTAGGTTCCTATACATACCAGTGCTTTTAGTCTCTCTGTGTGGTGGAGCAGAGCACTCATTGGCTTAAGACTGCTTTAGGCTATAAAGGCTTTGTTCAAGAAACAGCATTTAAAAAAACAGGCGCTGAGCCATCTGCGACAGGCTAAAGCTAAAGACTCTGTTAAGGAACCGAGCTCGGCGAAGCTACGCCAGCATTCAAAAAAACAGGCGCGTGAGCCATCTGCGACAGGCTAAGGAATTGTTCAAAAATAAATTTACACTCTAAGGGGTGATTTTTCGCCTTGATACTTCGTTATTTTTATTGCCC
>NZ_CANLRP010000262.1 GCF_947493425.1 uncultured Microscilla sp.
TGGTGATTCCTCTGGGGCTCGAACCCAGGACCCTCTCCTTAAAAGGGAGATGCTCTACCAACTGAGCTAAAGAATCATTTTTTTTGCTTTTACTGTGCTTTTTTTCGTAATTGCGGTGCAAAGTTAGGTGATGGATTTTAAAATGCAAAACTTCTCAAAGAAAAATTTCTTGTTTACTCTGATATGCTTCATGCTGGCAATGGTTAATTTGGGCTATTGCTTTGATAATGAGTCAGAAATGGCAAAAGCCGATCAGTATTTTGCCAAAAAAAAGTATACTGAATCACTTGAGATATACGAAAAAATATTTCTCAAAAGTGGTAAAGCTTCGCCTAGCATGCTGCTTAAAATGGCGTTTATAAACGAGGGACTAGGTGATTACACCCAAACCCTGTATTACCTGAGTTTACATTACGAGTACGCACCCAGCAATGAGACTTTGTTGCGTATGGAAAAAATAGCCAAAAGTCAACAGTTACAAGGCTACGAATATTCTGACTTCGACTATGTAAAAGCGATCTTTCATAAGTACTATTTTTATTTCAATTTGTTGGTAGTACTTATTTTCGGAAGTATTTTCGGGTCGTTTATTTATCGTCTCAAGAAACAACGTCAGATTTCCAGTAGGCACGGAATCACTTTTTTTGCTGCCCTTATTGCGGTATTTATTTTATTTAACTTTACCGAGAGTAAACCCAAAGCTATCATTAAAAATGACAAAGTTTTTTTGATGAGTGCTCCCTCGGCTGCTTCTGAACTTAAGGCAAAAATGGGGAAGGGGCATCGCGTAGAAATTTTGAGTAAAAAAGATATATGGTACAAGGTAAAACTAGGCAAGCAAGTGGCTTACATTCGTGAAAATAATTTACTTCAGATTTAGATTTTCAGTAAGCCAATGAGAGCCTTGCAAAGACAAGTTTTAACAATACGCTTTGCTCCAATAGAAGAAGGTTGCAAGCTAAAAAAGCGTATTTATTTTTGATTCATTCCTAATGTCCTTTCAGGAAATATTGCTTGCCATATACTCTGTAAACGTGCTAGAGTTTGGGGGTGTTGATTGGTTTGCTGCCAGTAAGCAAAGTTTACTTGTATGGCTACAGTGTCAGTCTTTATTACTTCGGCTATAGCCTGATCGTTTTTGGGCAGTTGAGCGAGGTAGTTCAGTTGTTCAAAAGCATTGAGCCCCACCATTACAGAGGCGTGCTGTACTTTTCCTGCATACTTTTCGCCATAATAAGCCGCCAATAACTGAATGTATCCTTGAATGTGTGTGTTAAACTCGGCAAGGTTTTCGGCAGGTATCCATAGTTCATTATGTAAGTGTGCTCCCACATTTTGTACTTCAAACTGTGCTATGTATGCATCGTCAATATCAAAAGCAGTAACAAAGCCTGCATAACCCGACAATTCATCGTCCAGGTTCCAGCGGGTGGCAATTTGGCGTGCATACTCAAAGTTGAGCACAGGGTAAAAAATAGGTTGCCATTGTAAGCGTGGTGGATAAGCTTTGGCATTAGCTGCCAAAATAAGCTCTAGTTCTTTGAGCCCTACCGGGCGATATAATTTCATTTGATTGGCGTTTAAACAATTCTAAAAAAGGCAAAGCTAATAAAACTCTGTCTGAATAGACGGTTAGCTTCAGAAGTTTCTACACACATGCTAAAGCCAAAAAAAGGGACACGCAAAATGCCTGTCCCTTTCCCAAATTAATTACACATAATCATTGCACGTCCCACCATAAGCGTTGCCCAAACATACCATCTACCACACCAGTGGTTGCCTGGTTTACGTTTGCCGCATTAACGGCTGCCTCGCTCGATGGGAAAAATAGTCTTATCGGAAGACCTTTACCCGGAAATGCTGACTTGGGAACTTCAGTCAAAGCCGGAAAATCGGTTCTTCGTTGTTCGGCGTATGCCTCATTGCCTTGCATAAATAAGGCTACCCATTTTTGCTCGGCAATCAATTGTGCCCTGGCTTCGGGTGTAGTAGCATTGTCAAAATTTACATTGGCTTCGGCCAGATATGTACCCAAAGTACCTGAGTGCTTAGCAACGCTTTGAGTAATAGCAGCTTCGTAGGCTTGCTTGGCAGTCCAGCTTCCTGTGTTCCAGCCATTGTTGGCGGCTTCAGCAATGATGAACAACACCTCAGCATAAGTTTGCAAGTACAAAGGGCTCGCTAAGTTATTCACAAAAGCATCGCCCAACAGCGAAACTTTGGATTGTGCCAATAAGTCTCCACCATTAGGTTGTCCTACATACTCGAGGGTACCACCTGCGTCTTTACTTTCTTTAGTAGGATTGGCATATATCGACAAGCGAGGATCGTTACGTGCCACTAAGTAGTCAATCAAGGTTTTGCTTGGTCCCCCATTGATGTTTGAATTGTAGCTTTCTATCAAAGGGTTACGCTGCCCAGATTCATTTACATAAGCAAGTTGAGCATCGTCGTTGTTGCTACCAAAAATCGGGAATTGAGTAGGGTTGCTCAATACTTCGGCGATACCTGCTTGAGCAGTGGCAGGGTCAGCCTTAGATACTCTGATATACAACCTCAATAACAATGAGTTACAAAACTTTTTCCACTTGTCCACGTCACCGTTATACACAAAATCACCTGCGTCTTCAGGAATAGGATCAACAGATGAGTCAAACAAAGCATTTGCGGCTTTAAGTTCAGCAATAAGTCCGGTATAAATGTCTTGTTGCTTGTCGTAGGTTGGGGTCAGCGTGCCTACCTGTGCAGTTTCTCTATCAAACCCCTGCAAAGCTTTAGAGTAAGGAACATCTCCCCACAAATCAGTAGCAGTCTGAAAAGCATATACCCTCAATACCGTAGCAATGGCCTGCATGTTGGGGCGGTTATCTTTTTTGGCATCTTCAATTAAAATCTGAGCATTGATTAACACTCGTGAATACAACTCACTCCATACACTACCTATGCTAGCGTCACGAGGATTGTAAATATCCGCTTCAGGGAACACAAAATTAGCGATGTGATGTGCCCAGTGCGATGAAATACGAAAACCAGCAGTGTTTTGGGTAGTACCCACCAAACGCAAGAGGACATTGCCTAATACATTTTCGGCAGGGGCTTTGGTCAGATTGTTAGGGTTGGTGTTGATCTCGTCAAAGTCGTTGGTGCAGCCAAATAGCATAGCAGCTACTACCAGCATCAGACAAACACTTTTATTAAATATTTTCATTGATTCTTATCGTTAAATCTTTTGAGTAAAATTGAGCTTTTTTAGTTATAAGATTTTTGCTACCAACGGCCGGTGCTTGCGAGGGCTCTTGTCGTTGGCAGCTTAAAAATCGCTTAAAACTTGGCGTTTAAACGAACCCCTAACGTGCGGGCAGAAGGTGTAGAGATATACTCAAACCCAATATTATTTACACCACTGGCACTAAATCCTGTTTCTGGGTCTACGTTTGGAATGTTAGACTTGATTAACCACAAATTACGTCCATAGAACGAAATACGCAGTTTTTGCAGCTTCAAACTACTCACCCACTTTTGTGGAAAAGTATAGCCCAAGGTCAATGAACGTAGTTTGATAAAGCTACCATCATACACGTACTCATCGTGTCTGCCGTATAGGTTACCGTAATAGTCTTGTGGCATTACTTTGGTAGTGTTTACCTCGCCGCTCTCTGTCACACTGTTAGGTACCACAAAACCTTCTTCACGGTTATTTCCAGTGGCTTCAAACTGCCCGGCAGCGTGCCCATAGTAGTTGGTTCCAGAGAATATGTCACCACCGTGACGAATATCAATCAAGAAGTTCAGGTCAAAACCTTTGAAACGGAAGGTGTTAGAAATGCCTCCAGTCCATTCGGGGGTAGCATTGCCCAAAACACCCAAATCAGCAGTTAATAAAGGCATTCCGTTTTGGTCTACGATAACTCGTCCTTGGTCATCTCTTCTTTGCGATCGCCCTAAAATGCTTCCAAATGGCTGTCCTGGGCGAGCTTCCACGACGATGCCAAAGAAACTACCCAATTGAAAGCTTTCAATTTGACCTCGAGGGTCAAGTGCCACTACCGAGTTTTGGTTGCGGGCATAGTTTACCTGAATGTCCCACTGAAAGTCGCCTGGGTTTTTGGCCCTGAACGGAGTGGCAGTAAGTTGCACTTCTACTCCTTTGTTGTCTATCCGACCAGCGTTGATCAAAGCACTGCCATAGCCTGAAGTACGTGAAACTGGTAAGTAAATGATTTGATTTTCTGTTTGAGACTGGTAGTAAGTCACGTTTACCCCAACACGGCGGTTAAAAAACTGAAGGTCAGCTCCAATTTCGGTAGTAGTAGTCAGTTCGTTTTTGAGGTCAGGGTTAGGTATTACATTAGATGCTCTGAACATTTTTACACCTCTGAAGTTGTTTGTCTCAGCCACAAAAACAGGGTCTAGTTGATAAGGTTGGCCACCTGCACCTGCTGTAGCATAGTTTACCAATATTTTTCCAAAGCTAAACCATTCTGGAAGCTGCTCCGACAATAGTTCGCTAAACACTACAGAACCACGAGCTGAGTAGTATAAGAACGAACGGTTAGCTGAAGGTAGGGTCGAGTTCCAGTCGTTACGCAAAGAAAACCCTGCACTAATGGCACGATCAAACAAAAATGTTGCGTCAGCAAATACACTTTGAATTTCAAGCTCAGAATTGAATGTAGTGACTGGAGTTTCGCCTTGGGCATTGTCAAAAGAGTAGTTATTGGCTGTAACTAATGCAAGTGCACTATTAGTATTCGACTCCGTTTTACTATTCATCCGGTTGGCACCTGCCAAGAAGTCTATATTGAGGCGTGGCGACAAGTTTGTGTTTCCTACAAGTGCAATCTCTTGGTTGATCTCATTGACAAAGTATCCTTGTTGAAAAATTCGTCCTTCATGAATAGGTACCCAGGAACCTTTAGCTACGCGTTGTTTGCGGGTTTCACGATAAAAATCGTTCATCACTCTACCACGTAGTTTAATGCCTTTAGCCAATTCATAAGAAAGTGTTGCTGCACCATTTATTCTGTCTCTTCTTAAAGAGTTAGTATTTTTGTGCAATATCCAATAAGGGTTGTTAGAATAGTAAGTCAGCCAGTTTTTTTGGGTACCATCTGGATTTGCGTAGTTGTCTTTCAGGTGTTTTGCAAAATCAATCTGGCGTCCTCCCCAAATAAATTGGTTGGCAGGGTTAGAGTAACCTCCGTTGGTGCTACCATACCCTACTACTGGGCGGTTGCCCGAATTGGTTGCAGTGTATGTTGCTGTCAAAGATCCACTTAGTCTGTCGGTTAACTTAAAACCTGCTTTAGTAGTTACTACATCGCGTGACAAATCAGTGTTGGGCATCATTCCTTTATGGTCAAAACGAGTATATCCAACCCTAACGTGGTTTTTTAAACCTCCTGAGGTAATGGCTACATTGTGGGTAGTGGCTACTCCTGTCTCAAAAAAGTCACGAAAGTTGTTAGGGGCAGCTACCCAAGGTTGTTGCTTGCCGTGAAACTGATCTCTTGGTTGACCGTCAAACTTAGGCCCCCAGCTTTGGTCAGCCCAGTCAGCGGTTCCTCCACCTCTACCATCTACCCACTCAAACTGACCGTTCCAACCTTGTCCATATTGGTTCTGAAACTTAGGCGTTACAAAAGGACGCTCAAGCCCCAGGTTAAAGTTATAGTCAATGCCAATGCCTTTTTTACCTTTACCAGATTTGGTAGTAATTAAAATTACCCCGTTACCTCCACGAGCTCCATACAAAGCAGTAGCAGCAGGACCTTTCAATACCGATACACTGGCAACATCGTCAGGGTTAATGTCGGCAGCAGCGTTACCATAGTCTATTCCATTACTCCATCCTTGTACATTGCTTGATGAGTTGTCATAAGGTACTCCATCTACTACAAACAAAGGTTGGTTGTTGCCTGCAAGTGAGGAATAGCCACGCAAAATAATTCTTGCCGATGAGCCTACTCCCCCTGATGAACCTGTTACCTGTGCTCCAGCAATTTGTCCCGATAGAGAGTTAATTACATTGTTGTCACGGGCATCAGTTAAGTCAGATGGTTTAATGCTCTGTACAGCATAACTCAGGGTAGCTTTTTCTTTGCTTACTCCCAAGGCTGTTACTACCACCTCGTCCAGCTCTTCGGCGTTTGTAGCCAGTTTTATATCGAACTTGGTTTGTGCTCCTACTACAATTTCTTGCTTGGCAAAGCCAATGGCCGAAATCACCAACGTAGGGTTGGCACTTTGCAAGGTCAAACTAAAACTTCCGTCAGTGTTGGTAGCAGTTCCGTTGTTGGTGTTTTTTTCCAGTACAGTGGCTCCTGGAATTCCCTCACCTTTAGGGTCTGTTACTTTTCCAGTTACTGTAGTAGATTGAGCCTGTATTTGTATTATGACAATACATAAGGCTATAATTGTAAATAAATACTTTTTCATAATAACTAATCAGTAGTAAATTGGTTTATCATTAATTAATTGGTTTGTTCTATTATGGAACTATTTTTATTCTCAAAATCTGGATTTAGAAGGTAGGTATCGTTCTTTGTAAAAAAGTACAATGCAAAAGTAGAAGGGTTAAAACTCTGTTTCTATCACAATTTTACCTTAAAGCAGTATTATTTTGATAGGTATATGATTTTATTGGGCAATGGCTGGGTTAATTTGTGTAAAGTGTGGTGTTTTCTGGTTGAATTAGAATATTATTTGGCGTGTAGGGATTGGTGTAGCGTACGTTTAAAAATTAAATTTTATGCTTTTTCAAAACGATTAAGTAAAATTTGGCAATTAGCTCATAAAACCGAGGCTTTGGCACTATTTGCTGTTTTTTCATACTATTAGAATGTCTCCTCAAGTAATTTTTACATGCAAACGATCTTTATCTTCGCTGATAAAATAATTTAATATCTTGACTACCAATGAAAATTATACTTGGAGCAGCAGCTTTGCTTTGACGCCTTTGCTCCTGCTGATTTAAGGCTGCATTAATTTACTTCAGGATACCATCTGATTTTCGAATGTGGAAATAATAGTAAATACTTTGCCAAAGAGGGTATTTTGATTCCAAATTACGCCACTGCATCTTGCTATGTAACAAGTAGAATATTGCATTTGAAATTTTGCGCAAATCATATGTACGTTTACACTTGGTTGTTGGAAATATCTGCCAGGTTAATCAAACAAATATTTAAAAACAAAGATGGGTTTACTGGGATAAGATTCTTAGCATCCAACAACTTTTCTTTATCTGCTGATGATTTCTCTACAAACTTCAAAAAACGGTGGATTTGTGTAATATTAGTTAATAGTTCAAACCCAATGCCAATGCCTTCTTTATTTAGTTTTCACTTCTTAAGTAGTTGTTTATCAAAAGCTTGACATAAATAAATTCTTTTTCAGACTTAAAACTCTTGAAAATTTCTTGATTATATTTTATGATATATCGTGGGTTTTACTATCTATCGTAACATTTCCTTTCATTATACCCCTACACATAGTCGTACTTTTAGCCTGTACCAATAAATACTACTCTGTCAACCCCTTCAAATGCCTGGGGTTATATAGTAAATGTATAGAAAGTAAAATAAGAGTATGTTTAAATTTTGTCTTTGGGGTTAAAAGGGGTGAAGCAGGGTAGATTGATTCCCTACTTTACCCTATTCGATTGAGAACAAGCCTATACTGAGGCAGGAGGAGGAGCCTAAAGAAGACTTTCCAATAGGGGTATGCCATTCTCACCTAAAGCAACTATAGATAGCCTTCTTTTTATCTGAAAACTCTACAGATTAGGAAAGAGTTATAAATGTTTTAAATTTAGGGTCAAAAATGCCTAGTTTACCTG
>NZ_CANLRP010000263.1 GCF_947493425.1 uncultured Microscilla sp.
TGCAAAGGTTTTTTGACTCGCCCACTCAACAAATATTTTGTTTTATTGGCACATCTTATTTTTTCCGCTTTACTAAATAAAAAAACTGTTGTAACTGTAGCTTATGAAAATATATGGAATCAGTGGTCTGGGAGCCGATGAAAGGGTGTTTCAGTATTTGGACATAGAAGCAGACTTTGAACCTATTGCATGGATTACACCACTAAAAAACGAAACCTTGCCAGCCTACGCCCAAAGGCTGGCCGCAGTAATAGATACCAGTCAGCCTTTTGGTTTGCTAGGGGTAAGCTTTGGTGGTATGATAGCCGTAGAAATCAGTAAAAAACTGTCTCCTAAAGCTACTTGGCTCGTATCATCGGTAGCCACCCGCACCGAGCTGCCCCGGCTGTATCGAGTAGCAGGAAAATCGGGTATTTTACGCCAACTACCCACGTGGTTGTTTCGACCTCCTGGCTTTGCTTCACGTTACTTCTTTGGCACACAAAACCCTTTGCTTCAACAAATTATAGACGATACTGACCTCAAATTTGCCAAGTGGTCGGTCAATCAATTGACCCGCTGGCAAAATATGGAGGTTCCTCCAAACCTTGTGAGAATTACAGGCAGTAAAGACCGCACATTGCCCACAACAACTATTGCCAATACCCACGTCATTCCACAGGGAGGACACTTTATCATCGTAGACCGGGCGAAGGAAGTAAACCAAAAAATTAACGAAAGCATAAACAAACTTTGTTGAGGTAAGTTATCAATGCGTATTCAAACTTGGCATACCTACCAAGTATTTCCACCAAGCAATTATTTCTTTTTAAAAAAGATGGCATATAGACTTATCATATTCTTATTGATCAATTTTGCTGCCCTGGCTTTAGGCGCTATGTTTACAGGCAAGGGAGTACCTTCTGAATGGTATATAAACCTTAATAAAGCTCCCTGGACTCCTCCAGGCTGGGTATTTGGAGCTGCCTGGACAACTATTATGGTATGCCTGGCAATATATATGGCGTACGCCTGGCGGTCAATCCCCGACCGTAAATTACTGATTGGCTTGTTTGCGCTTCAGTGGGTGCTCAACGTATTGTGGAATCCCGTCTTTTTTGCGATGCACCAAGTAGCTTTAGGACTCATCATTATCTCTTTACTTACCGTGTTGGTGGGGTATTTTCTCATAGGTTGGTTTCCTTACCTCAAAGCCAAAGCACTGCTAGTACTGCCCTATTTTGTATGGTTGCTCATTGCTACCTCGCTCAATGCTTATATCTTGTTGAAAAATTAACAGGTAGTCGTAAAAACCATTGAATGTTGGAAGTACAACTAAATAAAACCCTTATGTCGGCACAGGGTACTATGAAGCTAGAGGTAGACACGGTGATTGAACCAGGCAAAATTACCACCTTGTTTGGCGAGTCAGGGGCAGGCAAAACCTCCGTGTTGCGCATGCTTGCCGGGTTGCTCAAGCCTGATGGAGGCAACATAGTAGTCAACGGTAGGGTATGGTACAATGCAGCACAAAAAATAGCGCTTCCGCCTCAAAAACGCAGTATTGGCTATGTTTTTCAAGATTATGCCCTGTTTCCTAATATGACAGTACGCCAAAATCTTGAGTTTGCTTTTGCCAGTAAAAAAATAGCCCGCCAAAACCAGGTACAAGTTGATCAATTGGTAGAATTGGTAGCCCTACAGTCATTGCAACACCGCAAACCCCACACGCTCTCTGGTGGCCAATGCCAACGGGTGGCATTGGCTCGCGCCCTTGTTACTCAACCCGATTTGTTGTTGCTCGACGAACCTCTTTCGGCGCTTGACCAAACCATGCGACAAAGACTACAGGATTACTTATTGCAGCTTCATCAAAAGTTTAGCCCTACTATTTTACTGGTCAGCCACGATGTAGGCGAAATTTTCAAAGTATCGCATCAGGTGTTGGTACTTGAGCATGGACACATTACCCAAAAGGGCACTCCTCGTCAAGTTTTTGCCCAACAACAAATCAGTGGCAAGTTTCAGGTAGTAGGCAAAGTACTCGACATTGTAACTGAAGGGGTAGTCTATATTGTATCGGTATTGGCAGGCAACGAGATAATAAAAGTAGTAGCCGATGCAAGTGATATTACACAATTGAACCCAGGCGATGAGGTATTGGTAGTAAGCAAGGCTTTTAATCCTTTGATTAGAAAACTGTAAAAGTGCCTGTGATGTATGATATAAAAGCAGCTACACACCAATAAATGCATAACTGCCTCCAGGTATTATTTTACTGCTTATATACCTTGCCATCTTTCATTACAAAAGTCACTCTTTCTAAGGTTTTGATATTTTTAATGGGATCTTCGTCTACAGCAATAATATCGGCATACTTGCCTGCCTCCACACTTCCCAAATCTTTGTCTAGCCTTAGTAACTGGGCGCTCACTATAGTGGCCGATTGAATGGCCTTCATAGGGGGCATACCTGCCGCTACCATATAGGCAAACTCTTGTCCGTTTTTACCATGTTCCGACACGCCTGTATCTGTACCATAAGCTATTTTTACCCCAGCCTTGTATACTTTTCGAAAGGTTTTTTTTACTTGAGAGCCTATTTTCAAAGCTTTAGGCACAATCACCGCAGGTAACTGTTTTTTTCTGGCCATTTTTACCACGTGCTCGCCTGCCGAAATAGTAGGCACAAAATAAGTTCCGTATTTTTTCATCAATCGAATGCCCTCATCGTCTATCAGGGTGCCGTGTTCTATAGAGTTGATTCCCGCCCTAATTGCACGTTTGATGCCCTCGGCACCGTGGGCATGGGCAGCGGTTACCAGGTCAAGGTCGTTGGCAGTGGCTACTATAGCTTTTATTTCTTCTTCGGTAAACTGAGGGCGGCTCCCGTCTTTTGCCACACTCAATACTCCACCAGTAGCCGTTATTTTTATCACATCGGCTCCTACCTTATACTGATACCTTACCGCCTTTCGGCAATCATCTACTCCATTGATCACCCCTTGGGCTGGTCCGGGGTCTCCCATCAGGTCAAGTCTGAAACCATTGGTAGGGTCGGCGTGTCCTCCGGTAGGCCCTATAGCCTTACCTGCCGTAAACACACGAGGGCCTTTTGCCCACCCCGAATTGATGGCTTTGCGCAAAGCAATGTTTACACCACTGCCGCCCAGATCACGCACAGTAGTAAAACCTGCCATCAGGGTACGATCGGCATATTGTGCCGCTCTAAAAGCCACATCTTCTTTGTTCATTGTAAAGCGTTCTACATAACGGTTGGGCTTTAGCTCTCCCTCTAGGTGCACGTGCATATCCATCAACCCTGGCAATACTGTTTTGTTTTTCAGGTCAATGACTTGAGCATTTTCAGGGGCTTTTTTATAGCCTTTTTCTACCGATTGTATGCGATTTTGTTCTACAACAATCGTCATTTCTGATTGCACCTGGTCACCTTTGCCATCAATCAATTGCCCACAATAAATATAAATGGTTTGAGCGTTTGCTTGTATACTCAGGCACCCAAGCACTACAAAACTCAAAAATAGTAGAGTAAATCTGTTCATAAGCCGTTTTATAAAATTAAGCGGTTGTTTCGGTTCAAACCTACTTATTTTGTGGCATTATTTTCCGTTAAGGGAATTTTTTTTAGGCTTACTGCATTTGTAAAATGTTGAAATAAACTGTTTTTATGATTTATGTCCTCACAAATCAAGATGAAAAATAGTAGGATAGATTGTTCTTGTTGCTTGCAGCCTGCCTCTCCTACTGGTGACACATAAAATTGATTGAGCTATACAGCATAGCTTACCTGATAGGATGGGTATTCTATAACTTATTATTATGTTAAGTAAATTGTAATGGAAATCAAATGTCATACAGAAGCCTCCGATATTTGGGCAGAATATAAAGAAGGCTTACGAAATTATATCCTAAAAAAAGTCAAAGACTCTGATACTGCCAACGAGTTGTCGCACGAAGTTTTAATGAAAGTATATAGTGCTTGTTGTTCGGGCAATCAAATACGTAATGTGCGGTCGTGGCTCTACCAAATAGCCCATAACACCAGCATAGATTATCTGAGGAAACAGCAAAAAACAAGTGCTCCACTACCAGAGCTCGCCGATCACCCAGAGGATAATACTTATCAAGAAGCCATAGAGTTGGTAACTCCCCTGCTAATGTTGCTTCCGCCCAAATACGCACTGCCCCTCAAGCTGGCCGACATTGATGGAGCAAAGCAAGCTACCATTGCTCAACAGTTGGGCTTAAGCCTTACGGCAACTAAAAGCCGGATTCAACGGGCGCGTAAATTATTAAAGGAACTAATTATGGAGTGTTGCCACATAGAAACTGACCACCAGGGCAACTTGATGGCTTTTGGGGTAAAAAATACCTGCGCACCTTTACAGGCCTACCTGAAAGGTAAAAAAGATATTACATGTGGCAACAGTAGTAAACACAATCATTGCTAAAAAACTCTTGATGAAAAACCTCTTTCTCTTTTTATTTGTATTGCTGCCTCAGGTGTTGATGGCACAACAGCCCCCTGTCATTTGGCTGGAAACCAACCACCAAAAAGCTGACTATGGGGTGCTAAAAGTGAAAAATTTACCTGAGCAATTACTGACTGCTTTGCGACAAAAAAAACCGCTCGCTCAAGACTGGAAAAAGTTGTTTCCGGTATATACTGGGGGTAAAAAACCTACAGATATTGACCAGCCCAGCATTATAGGTGATTATTTTATCACACAAACCCTGCTTTGTTTCAAACCCCGTTTTTTTTGGGTAAACGACCTGCACTATTACTGCGAACTTCGCCTGCTTGAGTTAGCCAGTTTTGTTCAACAAAATTATTTATTTAGCCACCCCAGCCTATCTTACCGTTTTGAGATCAATGCACCATCTTCGCCGGTTACTTCTGTAACCAAGGTATACCCCAGTGCCTCGGCATTACCCGCCAATTTGCTGCGGATGTATGTGTATTTTTCGGCTCCTATGCGGCAAGGTCAAGCCAAAAAATTTGTCAAAATACGAGACGCCAATGGAGCAGAAGTGCCCCATGTGTTTGTACCCATCAAAGAAGAACTCTGGAACCATAATCGTACACGACTTACTTTGTTTTTTGACCCTGGGCGCATCAAGCGGGGGCTTCGTCCCCACCACGAATCAGGTACACCGCTCAACCCCGGACAAGTTTATACGCTGGAAATAGACAAAAACTGGCAGGATGCCCAAGGCAGGGAGCTCAAGGCGTCTTTTCAAAAAAGGTTCACGACTACTCAGGCCGATCGTACCCAACCTAATCCAAAAAAATGGGCATTACAGTTGCCCAAAGGCAATAGTAAAAAGCCACTTGTTATCAATGCATTACACACAATAGACCACGCTTTGGTACTACGCTATTTGTATATAAGCAACGCAGAAGGCCAAGAAGTAAAGGGCAAATGGAGCACTGCTAACACCGAAAAAGAAATAAGGTTTACTCCTGCCCAACAATGGCTGTCAGGCAAATATACTTTACACATAGATACTCGTTTGGAAGACCTGGCGGGCAATAGTGTCCATCGCCTGTTTGATGTAGACACTCAGCATACCCAAACGCTCGCCAATACAGCAGCTACGCTAACCATTAATTTTGAGGTTTTTTAAGGTGGGTAGAATGTCAAATTTAGAAAAACCTGAATCTAATTCGAAAGATTTAAAAATCAGAGGGGAAAAAGTTTACAATCCCGAACTTGTCGTCAAGACTCAACAAAGTTAAAGTCATACAAAATTGAGCTTATAGTGTAATTAACTCTTTGGTAAATCTAATTCTCAACATTGACACCTGACATATAATAGAAGGGAGATGATGGCTAAAACCTTGTGTAGTGGGTTACGTACAACAAAGCAAATTAACCATCTTTAAATATATAGTTCATGAACATCTTATACGGATTAATTCTGATTGCTTTAGGTATTCTTGCTTCGCCGTCACTGTTGCTTTCACGGCGCCCTGATGCAAAAGAAATTTTAGATAAAATTGCCCCTTACCAAGGTTGGCTGGGGCTTATATTCTGTGCCTGGGGAATTTGGTCTATCATCAAAACATTTTTGTTTATAGGCTTACTTAAATACCACGCCTTGTGGTGGTTTACGTGGCTTGCCGGGGGCATTACCGAAGCCGTACTGGGTTTTATATTAGGCTACGCCACCATCAACAAGTTGGTGCTCTCTAACAGTGAAGAAGCACAGGAAAAAGGAGAAAGACTCATTGCCCGCTTGCGTCCTATTCAGGGCAAACTTGGGGTAATAGGTATTGTTTTGGGGGTTTGGATGATCGTTGCGCGATTACTTTTTTATTAAAAACTACTCAACTCCTGGTGCATTGGGGATTAAATAAATATATTATTTATTCGAGGGTATTTTGTTTGCTGACGCACTTCAAAAAGTGCGCATAACCAAAGCTACGTAAGCTTTTTGAAGTAAAGTAAGCGAGCTAAAGACTCCGAATAATATGATAGGAATTTAGTTTCCAGTGCACTAGTCACAAAAACAGCAAAATGTAATATATTTTGCTGTTTTTTGCTTAAGAACTGTCCATTTCAAACCAATATACAGGTATTGATAGAACGCTTGGTAAAGCACTTATTTGAACACTTGCTACGCTGATTGTAGACTACACAACACCTTTTGAGTACAATGAAAAAAAACTACTGGATACTTTTTCTGTTAACGACCATACTATCTGTTGCCACCAGCGCACAAACACCCCACGATTCTACCAAAATAAATTTTATTGCTTATTGGGCAAAAGGCGATGTGTATAAGTTTAGAGTAACTAAAACCGAAAAAAGGTGGAAAAAAGATCAATTGACGAAGGACAATAAGAATTCTTATATTGCTCGTTTTGAGGTAATAGACTCTACCGAAAAAAGCTATAAAATTAAGTGGCGTTATGAAAACAATTTGCAAAAGCAGCTTGCCATTCCTCCGCAACTACGGGATAAATTTACCAAGTATAAATTCTTAGATGTGATTTATACTACCAACGAGTATGGTGAGTTTCGAGGCATTGAAAACTGGCGGGAAATAGGGAAAGTTATGGAAGAGTTGATACAAGAAACCATCAAAGCAATAAGCCCTAAACTAAACACTGCTGCCAATGTCCAACTGAATAAGGCAATGATTCCTTTATTGGCTATGTACAAGTCAAAACAAGGGCTCGAACAATTGGTTTTTAAAGAACTCTCTTTGATCCACTCCCCTTTTGGGGCACAGTATAATGTAGCTGATAGTGTACAATATGAAGACCAACTCCCTAACCTGTTTGGCGGGGCTCCTATAAAAGCGGATGCCAGCTTATACTTTCAATCGGTAGATACCGCCCAACAACGCTGTATCATGGTACAACAGCTCAATCTGAATCCTAAAGATGCCATGCAAATGATGACAGATGTTTTTAAAAAGATGGGACTAACTGCTGACAAGACCAGGGATGTACTAAAAAATGCCCAACTCGATATTCGGGATCGCTACAAGATGGAGTTTTACTATTACCCAGGAGTACCCATCAAAATAGCTACCCAACGAAAGGTAACTATGTCTATAGAAGGTTCAGAGGGACGCAGGCTAGACACTATGACCATCGAATTGGTCACAGATTAATTGTTGATCTTTCACTCCTTCTCAATTGTTATCCGAAAAGCATATATATTTCCTGTTTTTGTTTATTACTCAATTTTCGAGGGCTTCTAAAACATCCTCTTTTCTCTAAGAAAGTGTTTTAAAATTCCTGGAGCCTTGCCAACATGAGGCTAATCATACCCAAATATATAAAAGATTCAGCAC
>NZ_CANLRP010000264.1 GCF_947493425.1 uncultured Microscilla sp.
AAAATCGACTTATTTATCTTTTTTAGCAATATATTTTTCACTAACGTAAAGTTACGCCCTGACCAATGCGATATGCACCGGAATTGTAAACTAACTCTGTGCACTTTTTGAAGTGCGTCAGCAAACAAAATACCCTCGAATAAATAGTGCATTTATTTAATCCCCAGCATACTATGCTTATGACTAAATCGCACATTTACTTTACTCACATTAACAAACCTAAAGTGAGCCATAAAAAAACACCTTTATCATCTATTTTTTAGGTCTGAGATTTTCAATCACCTGCACATCCACCCAATAAGGCTTGCCTACCCAATAAGTGCCCCCATCTTTTTTAGCCTTCCACTCCCCCCTTGAAAAAAACAAGTATTTTCCATCGGGTGTTACACTTGCGCCGCTTTCCTGAAGAGCGGTATTTATCTTGTCTCCCATGTTCATTGCTGGTAGCCAAGAGCCATCCCTCGCTCTAAAACTAATATAAATGTCAGAACCCCCATATCCGTCTTTTCTTTCTACATCCCATATCAAATAAGATTCATCTGGAGCAATGTGGGGGTGAGCAATCCAGGTTCCAGTATTAATTTCCTTGCCCATTTTTTGACGAGGCGCATATTTGCCATCTATCAAGCGCGAATAACTGATGGCTCCAACTGTATCGGGTCTTTCAAATTCATCAAAGAAAAAAGTTCCTTTGTCTGAAACCGATATCCCCATGATATGCTTATCTGTAAAAGGCGATCCCATGCTTTTGAGCTCCGACCATCCCGTATCGGTTTGTTCCCTGTATTTATTCCCCTTGTACATCACTTTACCATCCCTAGAGTATCTTGGGTATTTTATATCAGTCTCAGCTTCATTTCCCCATTGGTTGTTTTCGTAGCGAATGACAAAAAAAGTCCGTTTTTTATATTTTCCATTTTTCCTGGAAAAATAAAACTTCTTCATATCTGGCGAAAACGAGCCCCCTTCAAAAAGTCCATCAGGCGAAACAATTTTAGGAGCAAACTCTGCAGGTAGTAAGCCTGGTGGCTTTTCTCCAAAATAACGATCTGCCAAAGCTGGAAAACGATTATTTATTGAGGGCTTTTTTATAGCGAGTGAGTCACTATCTTTCGATGGCTGCTGCTTAGTGTTGCAGGCATTTAAAAACAGGATAAGTGATAGTACTAAAAATGACAAGGAATAATTTTTCATGGTTTAAGTTTTTATAAAGTTTGACAAGTTATTTTTTTATCAACGCTGATAACCAATAAATACCGCGTACTGTTGTCATAGGAAACGCCGTTTGGTGGGTGCCCTCCACTACAACATGCTTTAAAGATAAGCTTTGATCATTTCTGGCTTTGAGCATGGCAATAAATTTATCGGCATTGCTGCCCAATACTTTCTCTTGCCTGCCATACGCAATAAAAACGTTGGCATTGAGGCGTTTAGCCTTGAGATTTGCGCTGTTTCCAAGCTTGTATAGGTGGGGAGTGCTGCCCTTTGAGGGGCTACCAAGAATATAGTTTTTAAATGTGTCGGGTTGGGTTAGCAGTATGTAACCACCAAATCCACCCCCCATCGAATAACCAAAATAGGTACGGTTGGCAGGGTCGGTGCGGTAATTACTTTCAACATAAGTGATGACATCATCACGAATAAAAGCCAGGTGCTTATTGGCTTGCCCAAATTGATATTTTGCTTGCTGTGCTGGTTTCTTTGACTTTGCTATTGAGTAGTCTCTATACCTGCTTACGTGTGCCCCAGCCTCTTTTTTCAGCTTTTCATTGATGTCTTTTTGCCACGAAATTCCTACTAAAATAGCGTTCTCCATGATATATTCGGTCGCACCAGACAGGGTTTCGATGTGCCACATGGCATCTGTATAGTAAATCACGGGGTGTTTTATATCTTTTTTTTCTGAATATTTCTCTGGTAGCCTGATATAGAGCTCATATTGCCCCCCATTTTTGGTATCTTTCACAGGAACTACCGTTGTGCGTGTGAAGGCTAACTTGGCGCTTTCCTTTGTGTTTTTCTGGGCAAAGGTGGCATTGAATGATACAGCAATGATCAGTATAAATAATTGAATAGTTTTCATATAATCTACTTTGGTTAATATGGTTGGTGATAATACTGTTTATTTTTTGGGTCTAAGGGTTTCAATAATTTGTGCGTCTACCCAGTAAATATCTACATTTTCGTTTTTGTCAGAGCCCATATTTCTACTGAAGAAAAGGTATTTGCCATCCGATGTTACGCTCGCAACCGCTTCCCAGGCTGGGGTGTTTATCTTGTCTCCCAAATTAATGGGGGAGCCCCAAGTGCCCTCTTTCTGGCGAAAGCTGATATAAATATCAGAATCGCCATGCCCACCTACTCTTTTGCTATCAAATATAAGGTAAGATTCATCGGGGGCAATGAATGGGTGAAAGCTTTTACCGCCATTAATCTCTTTACTGAGTAACTTCGGTTTTTCATATTTTCCATTTACTAACCGTGAATACCGAATATCACCCGTAAAGTCTGATTTGAACTCATCAAAAAAATAAGTTCCTTTAGAAGAAGAAGTAAGGCGCATGATTGGCAGGTCTTTGAAGGGAGCACCAAGTTTTTTTACCTCTGACCATTCTCCAGTTTTTGTTCGTTCCCTATATCGCTTGCTCAAATGCAGGGTTTTGCCATCAGGCGTTATAAAAGGGGTACCTGTTCTGGGCGATATCACTGAATCTTGCCAACGATTATTCTTATGATGAATCACCACAAGTTCCATTTGTTTCTTTGCCTCGCCTTCTCCCGTTTCTCTGACAAAATAAAATGCTTTTAGATCAGGGGAAGCAACACCACAACACTCCCAATTGGCTGTTGTAACAGCACCAGGAGCAAAAGGTTGAGGGATTGCGCCAGGTGGTTTTTGTCCAAAATAATGTTTTTTTAAAGCTGGGAGGTTATGCTCTTGTGAGGTGTGTTTTTTAGCGCCGCAAGCATTTAAAAACAGGACAAATCCAAGCAACAAAAATATCAAACAATAATTTTTCATGGTTTTTATTATTTGAACTTGTTTAAGGTTTTTTCAAATAATTCAAAATGGTTCTTTTACCCATATACTTCGTTGTGAAAATGCTCATTTAGCTAGGCTAAACTCCGCCTTCCACGCCTCGTCTATGTGAAAAATCACTCATTTTGCTCTCAATGCCAAAAACTTAAACAAGTTCTTTGGAAATGGTTGGTTAATGACTGTTTTTTAGAAGTTCTTTTCTTAATTGAATAAAATCCACCCAATGAGGATTCCCTACCCAATAAGTACCCCCATCTTTTCTCACCTTTTTATCTCCCCGCCAAAAAAACAAATACTTTCCATCAGGGGTCACCCTTGGGCGCTGTTCATAAGCGGCAGTATTTACCTTATCTCCCAAGCTAATTGCTGGCCCCCATGAACCATCTTTCTGGCGAAAACTAATATAAATGTCAGGAGTAGACATCCCTTCTTTCTCTGCGTCCCACATTAAATAAGATTCATCAGGAGCAATAAAGGGGTGGGCAATCCATTTTCCAGCATTGATGTGCTTATTCATTTTTTTAGGTTTTTCATAATTGCCGTTTACAAAGCGTGAATAACTGATATGACCACTGCCATCTCTCTTTAAAAAATACACATAATAAGTACCTTTAGACGAAACCGTGAAACCTATGATAGGAAGGTCTTTGAAAGGGGCAATATTTTTTATTTTCGACGAGCCCGACTTGAATCGCTCCCTGTATTTCTTTATATCAGTCGACAAGTTAGATGCCTTACTCCATTGATTGTTTCTGTATTGCATCACAAACAAGGTGGTTTTTTTATATTTTCCCCCCACCCTACTAAAATAAAACTCCTTCATGTCTGGTGTAAACGTATATAAACTTTCTACATGCTTTTTTGTCGAAACCATACCAGGGGCAAACAATTTGGGAGTTAAGCCTGGTGGCTTTTGACCCAGGTAACGGTCCTTAAAAGGGGGGAATGTATCTTTCCCTTTAGCTTCTGGTGCCTGACCATTACTTTGTTGAGCAAAGCCTCTAATTGTGAGCATCAGAACCATTAAAAGTAATAATGTGATGTTGTTTTTCATGGTTTATAAATGTTTGATGGTACTTCCACTATTTGTTATTTATTTTCAACCAGGCAGCTTGTCCAGCATTAGGTATAATTTTCTTTATCGACGAGCCGTCCTTGTTCATCATATAAATGTGTCCTTGAGACGTGAAAATGAGTTTAGAGCCATCTGGTGACCAAGAAGGAGTAGAATCACGGACTTTGTTAAAGGTTAATCTCTTTTGATTAGCGCCATCTATGTCCATCACATAAACTTCATGGTTGCCATCCCTATCCGACATAAAAGCGACTTGCTTACCATCAGGCGAAACCTCTGGGTGCCAATCTTCGGCATTATTATTTGTGAGCTTGGTCAGGTTGCTACCGTCAATATTGGCTATGCAAATTTCGCTAGTATTGGTTTTTGAATGAAAAAGAAGCTTGCCATCAGGTGTAAAGTGAGGACCTCCACCTGCCAACGACTTTATTTGTTTTTGTTCACTACCATCTGCATTCATCACCCAAAGTTCTTCCGTCCACGCTCCTTCCGTGCTTTTGTACGCCCTTGCAAAAGCAATTTTTTTTCCGTCAGGCGACCACGCAGGAGCGTTGTCCCACTTGTTTTTAGCCTGAGTGAGTCTTTTCCTATTCGAACCATCAGCATTTAGGGTATGAATAGACCAAGTTTTTCTTCCATCATGATAGGCATAACAGGCAATACGCTTACCGTCAGGCGACCAAGCAGCATAACCATCTCTATTGGCATGAGTGGTAACTTTAATTTTGGCTTTACCTTGGGTATCAGTCAAGTAGATGTCTACATTACCTGATGTTTTTGATGAATAAGCAATCGGATAAGCGGTTGATTGAGCCTGTTTACTGCTTAGACAAGAAGTAATCAGGACAAGTAGAAAGACTAAAGAGAATAAAATTTTTAAATATTTCATGGCATACTTTTTTACTAAGTGTTTGGGCTACTTTCTCTCATGAAGTAAAGTACAATGATATTGCTTGCAGCAAATTTGGGCAATAGTAAAGTGACCAACTGTAGTGCTACAGTTGTTAATAGAAAGAAAAAAGTGATGAAATTACCGTACTTGGAAGGGGATAAACACCAGGTCTTATTTTGAGGTGCTAGAGTTGTAATTTTTGGCGAATAGAAGAGTAGTAACTTCTTCCAGATTGTACTTTATAGCCAGAACTTAAGGTGATAGTAAACTCTGTGTTCCCCCAGCTTTCGAGGTGATGAATAGCTTCTATATTCACCAGAAAAGACCTATGAACCCTTACAAACTCCTGCGGGTTTAGCTTTTGCTCAAAAGCATTCATTGTTTCTCTGATGAGGTGGATATTTTTACCAATATGTAGCTTTAAATAGTTTCCTGCCGACTCGACCCATTCAACGTCTTTTGTTTTCACAAAAAATATTTTGCCCCCATCTTTCACTACTATTTTTTCGAGGTATTTTTCATTAGGCAGAGATTCTTTTAAATAAGCGAGCAATTGGGTCTGATGGCCTCCTTGACTGTGCAACAACATTTGTTCTTTCACTCTTTTAATTGTCATCAGAAACCGTTCTCTGTCAAAGGGTTTTAAGAGATAGTCAAGGGCATGGTATTCAAAAGCTTTAAGGGCATAATTGTCATAAGCAGTCACCAAAATAATACAAGGAATTTCTTGAACATCAATATTTTTTAAGAGCTCCATCCCGTCCATTTCGGGCATTTGAATATCAAGAAACAACAAATCAGGGTAGGACTCACGAAGCAACTGCAACGCTTCCATTCCATTACTGCATTGGCCTACAATTTCAAAGTCTTCCTCTTCTTGTAAAAAAATGGCTAACTTATCCCTTGCCAGTGCCTCATCATCCACTATCAATGTTTTAATTTTATTCATGCTGGTATCAAAATTTTTACTTCCAGACCTTGGTTCTGACCTACATTATTTAAAATTAACTGCCCCTTTTCTCCATACAATTGTTGTAACCTCATTCTGGTGTTGGTCAATCCTATTCCTTCCTTAATATCAGCTACTTGAGTGCTTGGCATTCCTTGGCCATTATCCACCACTTTTAGTTCGATATCACCATTTACCCGATGAGCAGTCACGGCTATTTTACCTTGTTTGGCAAACTGGGCTACCCCATACCGAATGGCATTTTCTACAATGGGCTGTAAAATAAGGTTAGGCACTTTTTTGTCATAAATTGCTGGATCAACTTCAATCGAAACCTCCAGCCTATCCTGAAACCTGGTTTGCTCTATTTCAAGATAAATTTTGAGTATCTCCATTTCCTGCTTTAATGTTACCTCCTGAATACCTGTGTTTTCTAAAGTAGCCCTCAAAAGATGGCTGAGTCTTACAATCATTTTATCTGCGGCATCAATGTCTTTATGCATTAAAGTAGAAATAGCATGTAGGGTATTAAAAAGAAAATGAGGATGCAATTGTTTTTTCAACACCAACAATTCTGCCTGTGCTAATTTTTGTTGAATCTCTGCGGTCTTGAGTGCTTCATCTTTAAACTGCTGGTAGTAGCTCACTGCATAGGTAATGCCTACAATGCTTGAATATAAGATTAGAGGTATGGGTAAATAATACATTCTATGCATGAAATTTCTTGAAAAAGACCAAAGAAACTCTTCATTTAACAAGAAACCAATGGCATACCTTAAATAGGCATATATGGCTGCATACAAAAAGGCAGTAAGAATGGCCACTGGAACGTGTAATTTCACTTTAGAAAGCCAATCAGAGGAGGAGTTTTTAGGGTATTTTTTGGCTAATAATATAATAAACGGGCAAAAAATGCCCCATATTACCCATTCTAACACTTCTGGCCACACCAACTCAAACCAAGTAGCTTTTTTCTCAATATAGGCAAAGTAGATTTTATTGTTTAAACCTAAAAAGAATCCTACCACTACAAAAAAACCTATAAACAACCACCAATATTTGAGTGGTGTAGCTATAAATTTAAGCGGCAAAAAGGAATCTTTTTTCATATTGGGCTTGTCTAAAAAGTCTATTTTATGTAGTCTGTCGATGTTGTGAGATGAGAAAATTTAGGTAAAGGTAAAAAAAATCAAGCAACTTTTGCCTATATCCAGGACAACCATCAGCCCAGCGTTATTTAATATTTTACCCAAAAAAAAGCCTGTGGTTTCAAAGTCTAGTAAAGGGCGTATATTGCTCAAATTGAGCTTTTTCAGAATGATTTTAACGCGTGGCTAAACTTGGTTGAAGGCTGATTATAAAAAAGCCCTGACTGTAGCTTATATTTACGAAAAAATCAAATCATTACAAATTTCGAAAACAATTTGTAAGGTTTAATGTTCTATTAATGAACATTTGTTACTGTAAAGTCCACCAAATGTTCATTATTCATCAAAGAAAACATAATTTCTTTGAGGCTACAAAACTATCAAGTTTTGTGTCACGGCCTCTAATAACTATACCTGTTAATTTACTTAAACATTAAACCACACTTTATGATCAGATTAATTGTTACTTTATTCATTTTAGCCCTTGTGTCTGCTGTACTCGGATTTGGTGGAATGGCAGCTGGTATTGCTGGTATCGCCAAAGTTTTATTCTACATCTTTATCGTCGTGTTCATTGGAACCATTCTAATGAAATTTCTCCGAAAGGTTTAGCCTTGTCATAAGCGCCTGTTCTGGCTCTTTGAAATCACTCAAACA
>NZ_CANLRP010000265.1 GCF_947493425.1 uncultured Microscilla sp.
CCCGCAATAATAAGGCACTTGAATAAATGGATGCGCATTACCTTGGTTTGGTTTAAGTAGTTGGTTTTGAGCTTTAGCTTTTTTGTTCTTCGAGTAGCTTAGCCTTTAGCCTTTTTGTTCTTCGAGTAGATTAGCCTTTAGCTTTTTTTGTTCTTCGAGTAGATTAGCCTTTAGCTTTTTTTGTTCCTGGCTTTTGGGTTTTGTTGGCCTTTAGCTGTTAGCTTTTAGCCTTTTTGTTCGTGGCCTTTAGGCTCTGTTGAACTTTAGCTGTTAGCCATTAGCCATTCGCTTTTTCTTTATCTTGGGTATCAACTGGATATACCCATCTCAGCAGTTGACTTTGGACACTTTTAACAAGAAATATTTTGAAAATGTGGAAAGGCAGGCAGTAGTTGTTCAAAAATAGTCATTTTAAGCAGATTTACCCGACTGATTCGCCTTTGAAACTGTCGGGGTAAGATTTATTTATCTTTTTTAGTATTGCGTCGTGTAGGTACTTTCCATTCTTGACCTAAATCATCTAATAAGTCAATGAAATGTTGGGCAAGCTTGCCTTCTCTGAACTTCTTCCGTTGGCTGTAGAGCCAGTCACACAAGGGTTTATTTTTGTCCCCAGGTATTACAAAATGTCCATGGGTATTTTTAAAATCTTTGAGTAATTGATATTTGCCCATCCATTGTCTCCTTAGAGCTTGTTTGGAGTTCATTCTTTGGCGTCCTAGTGCGACTTTGACTAGCAGTACTTTGTTATATTTTTCGTCAATAGCGCTGCTATTCACTCAAAATCTAACGCATACTACTAGCAAATTCATCACAACTACTCTCAAAAACGAAAGTCCAAACAAGCTCTTATATATGTGCTCTTGCCCCCCCAATCAAGGTCTAGTCCTTCTTCTAAACGGGGGTGCTTTTCCTCTCGCCACTCCACGCCAAGTTTATCTAATAATTCGACCCGCGAAGAGGACAGTTTTCCTTGCTTAAACCTACTACGTTGACCAAAAAACCACATTCTTAACGACTTGAGCGACCGATCGCTTTGGGGGATAATAAAGTGCCCATGCTTGTTTTTATACCCCTTTAACTCCTTATATTTCACCATCCATTTTTCCTTTGCTCTTCCTGCTTCTTGTTGCCAATCAAAACCTATTTTGTTTAACAGTTCGAGGCGATGAGGGAGCAAAGATACCTTCATTAAACGCTGGGTACGTATCCACAAACCAAGGGATTTAGTACTTGGGTCTTTTAGGCTTGGAAAACAATGCCCTTGTGCTTCTTTGTATACACATAGCTCTTCATAAGATTTCATCCATACGTCTTCTAAAACTGACCAGACAAAACCTACCTTCTCTAACTGAGTGATTTGATCTGGTGAAAGAATATTTTCTTTGTATTTTCTTCGCTGTTCCTTCACCCAATTTACTAAACCTGACCATTCTTCTATATCACTGGTGGCTACATTGCAATGACCGTATTTGGTTTTAAATTCTAATAACTGCTCATAACGAGCCTCCCAGGAAAGCACAGTTTGTACCTGTAACACCCAGGAAAAACCAATGGCTTCCAACTGTTTCACTTTACGCGCCGAAAGTTCTCCTTTTTTATAATGCCCACGTTGCGCTCCTACCCATTTGGCAAGACGTGGGTCCTCAATCCAACTGTGGGGCACATCTGCATGACCATATTTATTCTTAAAAGCCACTAGCGGAACAATTTTAACCTAGGCAAGGGTCAGAAAATTTTGTAAAAGGCTTTTCCTAAAACACTTAAAAAAAATAAAATAAACATTTGAAAGCCAACACCTTGTATTCTATCAGTCATTTTACTTAACTTTATATTAAAAGAAGCAATTCATTTATGAAGCAAACACCCAAAACAGTGCAGGCTTATGCTTTATAAGTGCCAACAATTGTAACCTTAGCTTATAGCAATGACTGAAAAAAAATACCCTTTGCAAACACCTGAAAGCTCTCAAGTAGAAGAGGCACCCACCCACTATCACCTCACCACAAGAAACCATGTGTACCCCAAAAATATGATCTTGTATGGCCCCCCGGGTACGGGTAAAACCTATCAAACGGTGAATTATGCCTTGGCAATGATTGAGAATAAAAGTTTGGAGGAGCTGGCAGATGAACCCAGGGCTGACCTTCTCAAAAGATTCAATGCTTATAAAGAAAAACTTCAGATTGCTTTCATTACTTTTCACCAAAGCTACAGCTACGAAGATTTTATCCAGGGCTTGCGCCCTAATACCAATATGGGTACCCTGCATTTTGAACGCCGCGATGGTATCTTTAAACGTATGGCAGACCGCGCCCGCAAAAACTTTGACACCTTTAGTCAGCAACAGGTGTTTAAGAAAAAATTTGAAGACTTGCTCAATGAGCTACTCATTAAAAACATAGATCCCGAAACAGAGGAAATTGAAGTGTACCTCGATAGTTCACACCGCATTTATCAGTCTATTATCATTTTTGAGATGACCGACACCACGTTGTTTTACAAGCGACGCACTAAACGCGACATTATCAAAAATGAGTCTAAGGAGATGAATATCGATATCTTGAAAAATATTTATGAAGATGCCACTTTTGTAAAAGATGCCATCAATCAGAAATATTATGAGGCAGTAGTGCAAGCAGTAAGGCAATACGAAGAAAACCACAAACCAGAAAAAAGCCTGCAACAACTCCAGAACTATGTGGTGATTATAGATGAAATTAACCGGGCAAATATTTCACGGGTATTTGGCGAACTTATTACTTTGATAGAACCCGATAAACGTTACGGCTCAGACAATGGACTATCGGTTACTTTGCCTTCCGGCGAAAACTTTACCGTGCCTGCCAACTTGTATATTTTAGGTACAATGAACACTGCCGATCGCTCTATCGCCTTGATTGACACGGCTTTGCGCCGAAGGTTTGTGTTTGAAGCCATCTACCCTGATGCTTCGCTGATAGCAGACGAAGAAGTGCAGAAAGTATTCAAAGATTTGAACGAAAAAATTTTACAAGAAAAAAACTCCCCTGATTACCTGATAGGACAAGCTTTTTTTATAGGCAAGACAATGGAAGATTTGCCACAAGTATTCAACTATCAATTGATTCCTCTCTTGCTGGAGTACTTCCCCAACCGCCGTGATACCATCTTGAGTATTTTGCAAGGCATAGCATTGCCGGTAGAGGAGGTAAATTACCAAATAAAGTATAAAGAGGCCACCAACTGATTTTGATCATTTATTCAAGAATGGTGAAAACAACTGATTTGTATAAAAAATAAAGCCTTTGGTAGAAAAAAAAAGCAAGTCAGTAAGGAATAGAGTATCTTTTGGGTATCTCAATGATGATGCAACAACCTTAAATACAATGGAGGAGAATAATTTTTCGGATAAACTAAACCGCTATTTTTATACATTTTTTAGTGACAAATATCGCATTACCCATCATTTTTTGTTTTGGATTGCTTATTTGTTGTTCCACCCTATCTTTTTGTTTGATTTAGACAATTTTGCCCAAAGCTTTTCGGAGTCTAATCTGTCGAATGAGTTGCCCTGGCTTTTGCTACACGTAGCTATAGATGTAGCCATGGTGTATACCAACTTGTATGTGTTGGTACCTACCTTTTTGATGAGAGGGCAAGTGTTGCAATACCTTATTTTTTCGGCTTTGTTTATTGGTATCAACGATTTGGCTACCTACCTTGCTACTTGGTTGGACTTTACCCGTGAAGGGGACATTACCTTTGTCACTCACTCGCACTCGGCTTATTATATTATCAATATTTTGTTTTTGGGCACAGCAGTATCACTTAAATTTTTTAAGACCTGGCTCAAAAACCAACAAGAAATAAGGCACCTGGAGCGTGCCAATCTAGAGACAGAGCTTGATTTTTTGAAAACACAAATCAACCCTCATTTTTTATTTAATACCCTCAACAATATTTATGTGCTTACCCGTATCGATGCCGAACGAGCGTCTAAGAGCTTGCTTATGCTGTCAGACCTGATGCGTTACCAGCTATATGATTGCTCAAAAAAACAAGTGGCATTGAAAGATGAAATTACTTATATCAATAATTTGCTAGATCTGGAAAAAATAAGAAAAACCAACGCAAATATAGATTTTAAGGTCAATGGAAAAGTAAATGGGCAGATGCTTTCTCCGTTTATTTTTGTACCTTTCGTAGAAAATGCCGTCAAACATGGGTTAAATGTAGCAAGCAATCCGTACATCCATATAGAAATGAATGTGCACAAAGAAGAAGAAGCCCTCGATTTTGTGATTGTAAACTCTAAAAAGCCACAGCCAAACAATCAACCCAAAGACCCTAACAGTGGCATTGGATTGGTCAATGTGCGTAGAAGGTTGGAACTGCTTTACCCTGGCAAACACGAGTTGGACATTCAAAACGACGAAACCGTTTTTAAAGTGACTTTAAAATTGAAATTATGAAGTGTATTATTGTAGATGATGAACCGCTGGCACGGGAAGGAATGAAGTTGAACATACAAGAATTGCCCTCGCTTGAGCTGATAGGCTCTTTTGAGAACGCGATGCAAGCCAATGATTTTTTATCTAAAAATGAGGTAGACCTCATGTTTTTAGACATTCAAATGCCTGAAGTCACCGGATTGGATTTTCTGAAAACCCTGAACCTCAAAAAACCTCCCTTTGTGATCTTAACTACGGCTTATCCACAGTTTGCCCTGGAAGGCTACGCCCTCGATGTGATAGACTATCTGGTAAAACCCATCTCTATGGATAGGTTTATCAAAGCGGTAAACAAGGTAGATTATTATTACAAACTAAGAGAACAAGCCAGTACTGATGCTACTCCTGCTGCTGCCAATACTGACAAAACCTCTGACTCTCCGGTAGGCTCTGACAATGCCGACATAGAAGACTATATTTTTATACGTGCCGACCGAAAATACATGAAGGTATTTTTTCGCGAAATAAACTATGTGGAGGGGCTCAAAGATTACGTGATTGTGTATACTGATACCCAAAAAATAGTAACGGCAATGAACATCAAAACTATTGAAGGACAATTGCCTTCTAACCTTTTTATAAGGGTGAGTAAGTCTTACATTATCAACATGCAACACATCAAAGCGGTAGATAACAACTTTGTGACTATTAAAGAAAAAGAGGTACCCATTGGTAAAGCGTTCAAAGACAATTTCTTGAATAATATTGTAAACAAACGTGTGCTGAAAAGATAGTAGTAAAACAATATTAGCCTACCTACCAGGTTTTGAGAAACCTGGTAGGTATAAAAGATGCCACTTGTTGATTTAAAATCAGCCTATAGCAACAATACTACTCTGCCTATTAACCCTTTCTCAGACTAAACTTGTGACAATAATCATCTAATTGTTCAAAAAAATATTGATGCTTTCAAAAACTAATCTATCTGTTGGCGTGTTTTTATTGGGTAGTGTACCAAGCAACGCTTGTGCATTACAACCACTATTAACTATATCACTAAACCAAAAAGCGTAGGATGAAAACTCACGAATTATCACAAGGTAAAATGCCTGTATTAGGATTGGGCACCTGGAACTCTCAACCAGGAGAAGTATACCATGCAGTAAAAGAGGCAGTGAAAATGGGGTATCGCCATATAGACTGTGCCTCTATTTACCAAAACGAAGCAGAAATAGGCAAGGCATTGAGCGAATTATTTGCCGAAGGCGTCGTAAAACGTGAAGATTTATGGATCACGTCGAAGCTCTGGAACAACGCCCACGCACCCGATGATGTACAGCCCGCGCTGGAAAAGACCCTGAAAGACCTTCGGCTTGGTTACCTGGACTTGTACCTGATACATTGGCCTGTGCCGATTAGAAAAGACATTGTAATGCCCAATACACCGGCCGATTTTGTAAAACCAGACGAAGCGTCGCTCACCAGTACCTGGCAAGCAATGGAGCAGCTGGTGGACAAAAACCTGGTGCGCAATATTGGGGTAAGTAATTTTAATGTAGAGCGTTTGCAAACGCTACTCGACCAAGGAAGCATAAAGCCTGCGGTCAACCAGATAGAGCTTCACCCCTATTTGCAACAACCAGCAATGCTTGATTTTTGCCAGCAAGCAGGCATTTACCTGACTGCTTACTCGCCGCTGGGCTCTAAAGGTCGTCCGGATGGAATGAAGGCAGCCGATGAACCTGTGTTGCTCGAAGATGGTACCATAGGCGCCATAGCTCAACAACACGGGGCTACTCCGGCGCAAGTGCTCATTGCCTGGGCTATTCAACGGGAAACAATGGTGATACCCAAGTCGGTAAACCCTGCCCGAATGAAACAAAACCTGGAAGCTGCTTCATTGACATTGACCCAAAAAGACATGCAAGAAATTGCTACGCTTGACCGTCACCGTCGTTATGTAGACGGTACTTTTTGGACTACACAAGGGAGCCCACATACACTTGAAAACCTGTGGGGTGAACCTGTAGCGCAATAAGTTAACAACCACTCGTTTGACGAAAGCCTACCAGAGAAATTAACTGGCAGGCTTTTTTGTATAGATTTCCTACACTTTGTCTTCTTTTTGTCTTCTCATTTTCTTTCTTCGTGCAGTATATATACGTACTTCTATTTTGGTAAGTAATCAGTTGCTTGTTTGATTCTGTTTTTTTTGCATTTGCGATTAAAAGTTTGTTCGGATATTATTTGTTTTTGTTTAATATTTTGTACTTTGGATTTATGGATTTGAGAGATTTAGCCAATCGTTTTGAAGCACTGGACAAAAGTTTTGAGCTCCTCAAAGAGGAGAACTTAAGCTTACGGGCAGAGAATGCCTCTCTCAAAGAAGAACTCAAAAAGCATCAAACTAAAAAAAACAGTAATAACAGTTCCATTCCACCAAGCCAAGACGAAAATCGTCCGAAAAAAAACCAAAGCTTGCGTAAACCCTCTGGCAAAAAACCGGGTGGGCAAAAAGGACGAGAAGGCAAAACTCTTGAAATGACAGCAACTCCTGATAAGATAGTAGAACTCTATCCTCATCATTGCGTTGATTGTGGTACTTCTTTAGGTGGTTTGCCTGCGGTTGCTGCACAAGTTCGTCAGTCTGTAGATATTCCACCTGTTGCAGCTGTTTTCACTGAATATAGGACATTCAGCAAAGTATGTAATTGTGGATGCAACACCACCACAGGCTTTCCCGAAGGAGTAACTACCCCAGTGAGTTATGGTAGTCGTATTGAGGGACTGATCAGTTATTTTCACGCACGTCAATACTTGCCATTTGCCCGCATGCAGGAAATGTTTAATAACGTTTTCAACATTGGTATTAGCGAAGGTGGTCTTCATTATTTATTGAACCGTTTTGCAAATAAAGTAACCCCTGTTTACGAAGCCATCAAGGAAAAGGTTCAAGCAAGTAAAGTGGTCGGTTCAGATGAAACCGGAGGAAAAGTAAATGGTGAAAAACATTGGTTTTGGACTTGGCAAACTCCCAGGTTTACGTTCATAACCCATTCAGATAACAGGGCTGGCAACACAATAAAGGAGCATTTTCCAGGTGGATTTCCTCAAAGTGCTTTGGTGCATGATGGTTGGAAACCACAAATTAACACTGAGGCAAAA
>NZ_CANLRP010000266.1 GCF_947493425.1 uncultured Microscilla sp.
TCTACTCGTTCTGTGATCATACAGCGAGTTTAACTATTTTCTTTTTTCCAACCTAGAAATCAGCGAAACGTAAGTTATGAAGTCGGTAAAGCAACAAGCGACTGATGACTCTCACAATTGATAAATAAAGACATAGCAATGCCAGTCAAAGGCGTAAAGTCTTTGTTTTTTAAGGGTTTAACATTTTTCTCATTTTTGCAACCTGTAAAAAACTGGTTGAAGGTGTTCACAGGTTTTGCTGGTTTTAGCGTGCCACCCCTGACGGCGCACGATGGGGCGATGAGGCTTTGCCGCTGCCTTTGTTCAACTGGTCGATCCATTGAGCGCCTTCGGTTTTCAGCCAACGATTGATCAAACCATAGTTGATGAAAGGCTCTACCCATACCACTTGAGCGTGGTCGGGGTGGGTAGACACAAAGCTCCTAATCAATCCGTTTTTGTCGCGGGCATAAAAATACTCCAGCCCGTGTTGGGTGTGGTTGCGCAAAAAGTTGATTTCGAGCTTGGGCAAACGTGCCTCTAGATGCCCCATGAGCGAGTCTATGACTTGCTCTAGCAAGGCTTGTTGCAAGCTGCGCCAAGGTTTACTTTTTTGTTGGCGCATGAGCTTGGGCAAGTGGGTTTTGAGCCATTGCCCCATGTAGGCATAGTGTAGCACTAGCTCGGCGCGCACGCTGCTGTCGCTGGTGGCAAACACTTGAGCCTGCACCAACAGTTCGGGGCGTAACTTTTGCCCCGAATCGGCCGCCGCAGCGGGGGTTGACGTGGTGGCTACTTTGAGCCCCGCGTAGTGGTAAAAGCCTTGGGGGGTACGCGCAAATTTGAGTTTAAATTTGGGCGTGTGTTGTTGCAGTTGCTCGGTGGCAAGGTCTATCCCCGTGTTGTACATCGATTTTTGCAAAGTGGGGGTGCAGCCACTGGCAAGCAACGCCCACAATAGTACTATGAGCATGCCCCAAACCCAATGCACGCGTTTGGGTGCGTCGGGCGGGTTGGGCGCTTGGCTTGCCCGCACGGGGTGCAAGCCTTGGGCGCTTCGGGTTACTATTTGGTTAGCAGTGTATTTCATTTTTATTTTATAGTTTTAGTTGTTAGTCGGGAGTCCGTAGTCAGGAGTCGGGAGTCCGTAGTCAGGAGTCGGGAGTCGGGAGTCGGGAGTTGGGAGTTGGGAGTCCGTAGTCAGGAGTTAGCGCGAAGCGATTTCTCAATTGTGAGAAAAGCTACCGACTACCAACTACTGACTCCCAACTCCTGACTAGCTAAAAGCTACTGACTACGGACTCCCAACTACTGACTAGCTAAAAGCTACCGACTACGGACTCCCAACTACTGACTAGCTAAAAGCTACCAACTACGGACTCCCAACTACGGACTACGGACTATCTTGAGCATACAATTCCTCTCGTTGTTGGGTCAATTCTTCTAGTTGGGCAGTGCCCTCGTTGCTGATGGTTTGGGCTAGGTTGCGAAAAAACCTTTGCAGGAAATCGCTTGCTTCTAGCATACCTTCCGCCAAAGCCCAATCGCCTTCCGATGCGTCTAATCCTGCCTCCAGCAAGTCGCTCGCCTCGTTATACAAGTCGGTGGCGTGGTTGAGGCAGGCATACAGTTGGTACTCTATGCTTAGCTCGTGCCGATGGTGGCGACGTTGCTTGAGCAATTGCCCCAAAAAACGGTAGGTGAGCTGTGCACCCAAGGCATGCCCATATACCCTTTGGTCTTGTGCTTCGGGCGTTTGGCTCAGTACCTGTGCCATAGTATGGCTTGCTGCTTGGTATTTTTGCTCAATGGTTTGTTGGGCAAGCATCAAGTTGTTTTTTTCCAGGATACGGTCGCCCAGGAGCTTAGCCAGCACCGAATGGCTATTGCCCAAGGGGGTGGTGGCGGTTAGTCGTTTTTTTCTTCTATTGGCAAAGTAATTTTTCATTGTAGTTAGTAGTTGGGAGTCGGTAGTTGATAGTCGGGAGTCGGTAGCCCAATGCCCTACAAACGGTGAATGCTTGCCTATCCACTCCTTTTTTTTGCTGCTTTGGCGCAGGCATGGCGGTGCCATGTCGCCCTGCTTTAGCGGCAGTCAACTCGTTGATTTTTATACTCATATTGGGAGAGGTATTTGGGTAAACCTTGTGACTGCCCAAGTACTGCAATACTTGGTAGCTGCTGGGTTTGCCAAAAACCAGGGTTCCAATTTTTTAGGAGGCATTTTTACAGCGGAGGTCTGCAAACCTTCCGCTGTACTGCCTATACCTCTGTTTCTTTTTGTTTTAGCTTACATATTTGATCTTTCGTTTGATTTCGCTTACAAAGTAATGGGGGGATTTTTGGAAAAACAAAATGGGGGAGAAACAGCGGGTTTTTTTCGGGTTTTTCTTGGCAGGCATTTGGTTGGCAGGGTCTTTTTTTGGTTTTTTGGGTATATTCTGATTCCTAAGGAATAAGAAAATTGAACACCTCTAAACACAGAGTTTATTGGAAGTTAAGCTAAATGCCAACGCTTTGACTGCAAGAAGGCTACCCCTGATTGCTAAAGTTAAATTTATATTTATTGGTGCAAAATTGCACTAAACATGTATTTTACTAAACTATTCAATGTTTTCAACCTTTTAAACTGTTAAATACCTACCAAAAACTTGACATTGCACTTAATATTCGATTACAATTGCAAAAAAGAATTGGGAGTCATTCCCAAACCTCATGTATAGCACTGCTTACATATTGCCCCTTGCCGCCGCCCGCCGCAACAATGCCCGTCCCTAAGGGGACGAAACAACTACATATTGCCCAAATTTGGGGGATTTTTTAATCGCCCCGCCCTTCAAAATCTACCCATAGATTACTATAGAATTTCTTGAAGTTTCGCTACATTGAGCAGTAATTTACTGTATACTTTTGATGGAGTTTTGAACGATTCCATTTACCCAATCTACTATTTATTTTTGAACAATTCCTTAGGGTGAAAAGCCATGTTACTTTTTATAAAAAAACAGTGGGATAACGTATTCAGTACCAGTTTTAGGCTAAAAAAACGCAACCTTAATTCTCCTTTTGCGGTAAGCGAACATTTTTTGACAACTACAGAAAACAATACTCCATACCTAGCACCTAAAAAAAGTATGACTACTACCCATGTTGAAATGGCCAACGAAAGCCACGTGCGGTATGCTGAAGCAGTGTGCCGAATGATAGAAGAAGCCGCCAAAATACGCGGCACTGGCATAGCCAAGCGCGACCCTGAGTATATTAAAATGAAAATAGTAGAAGGGAAAGCAGTGATAGCACTTAAGGGAGAAGCCCTGGCTGGATTTTGCTATATAGAAACCTGGCAACACGGCAATTATGTGGCACATTCGGGGCTGATTGTAAACCCTGAGTTTAGGGGCGAAGGACTGGCAAAACGTATCAAAGCCAAGGCTTTTGAACTTTCAAAGGTCAAGTTTCCTAACGCCAAAGTGTTTGGGCTTACTACCAGTTTGCCAGTAATGAAGATCAACTCAGAGTTGGGCTACAAACCGGTCACTTTTTCTGAGCTTACCCAAGACGAAACTTTTTGGAAGGGGTGCCAAAGTTGTGTCAATTATGATGTGCTTACCCGCACCGAACGCAAGCACTGTTTGTGTACGGGTATGCTCTATGACCCGGCTCAAGACAAAAACAGCCCGGCAGTAGACACCGAACAACCCAAAAAATGGAAACATTCTATGAAGGTGTACCAGCGCTGGATGCGTTACAAGCAGTTTGTGCTGACCAAACTGGAAGACCGCAAGGAAAAGCGCATTGTAAAGAAACAGGAGAAACTAGACAAGAAAGCCCAAAAAATAGAAGAGAAGCTGGGTAAAAAACTAGGCAAAATACAAGAGCAAAAAACAAAACTAAAGCCTCAAAAAGGCAAGCCAAAAAATGACTGATACAAACAACAACAAAGTAGTACTGGCGTTTAGCGGAGGGTTAGACACCTCTTACTGTGCCCAATACCTTGCCCAGGAAAAGGGCCTGGATGTATACGCTGTGGCAGTAAACACGGGAGGGTTTTCTGACGAAGAGCTCAAGCAAATTGCCCAACGTGCTGAGCAATTGAACGTGGTAGATTTTAAAGTGCTCGATTGCACCAATCAATACTACGAAGAATGTGTGAAATACCTCATTTTTGGCAACATATTGCGTAACCAAACCTATCCTCTATCGGTAAGCGCCGAACGTATGTTTCAGGCATTGGCGGTAGCCAACTATACCAAAGAGCTAGGCGCCAAATATGTGGCACACGGTAGCACGGGCGCGGGCAACGATCAAGTACGCTTCGACCTGGCATTTCAAATTATTATGCCTGAAGTAGAAATTATTACCCCGATTCGTGACTTGCAGCTTTCGCGTGAAGCGGAAATTGACTATCTCAAAGCCAATGGCATTCACGATGATTGGGAAAAAGCAGCTTATTCTATCAACCAAGGGCTTTGGGGCACTAGTGTAGGCGGCAAAGAAACCCTTACCTCGCACCAACCTTTGCCCGAAGAGGCATACCCCAGCCAACTACAACAAACCGAGTCATTGCAGGTAACTTTAGTTTTTGCGCAAGGCGAACTGAAGGGGCTACAATGGGGAAATGAACCTGCCAAAACTTATGACAATCCAGTAGAGGCAATCAATCAACTGAACAAATTGGCGGCACCTTATGCCATTGGACGCGATGTACACGTGGGCGATACTATTATTGGTATCAAAGGTAGGGTAGGCTTTGAGGCAGCGGCACCGCTCATCATTATCAAGGGGCACCACACTTTAGAAAAACACACCCTCACCAAATGGCAACAATACTGGAAAGAGCAACTAGGCAACTGGTATGGAATGTTGCTACACGAAGGACAATACCTCGACCCGGTGATGCGTAATATTGAACATTTTTTGGCAGATACCCAAACCACTGTGAGCGGGCAGGTATTTGTACAACTACACCCCTACAGGTTTGAAATAGAAGGCATTGCCTCTGACCACGACTTAATGCAAGCCAAATTTGGGCATTATGGCGAAATGAACCGCGAATGGTCAGGTGATGATGTGAAGGGTTTTACTAAAATATTGGGCAATGCCCATAAAATATATCATTCGGTGAATAAAAAATAGGGGCTTGGTGCTAGGTATTGGGCGCTGGGTAAGTTTTACTCCTAGTACCCAGCACCAAGTACCCAAAACCTATTAAGTACTATGAAAACAGGAATTATCGGGGGGGCGGGTTATACCGCCGGAGAGTTGCTCAGACTATTGGTCAACCACCCCCACGTTGATATAGCCTTTGTGCATAGCAACAGCCAGGCGGGCAAGCCAGTGCATCACGTTCACCAAGATTTGGCTGGAGACATTGCACTGGCGTTTACGAACCAATTGTTTTTAGACGAAGTTGATCTTATATTTTTGTGCATGGGGCACGGGCAATCTCAGTTGTTTTTGGAAAAAAATGCTCCATTGCCACCCCAGCTCAAGGTGATAGACCTGAGCCACGATTTTAGGCTTAAGCGCCCCGATCATAGCTTTGTGTATGGTTTGCCCGAATTGAACAAAAGCAGCATACAAGGCAGCCAATACATAGCCAATCCGGGATGCTTTGCCACTGCCATCCAACTCGCTTTGTTGCCATTGGCAGCCCAACAAGTCTTAAACAATGAAGTGCATGTGCATGCCATTACGGGGTCTACCGGGGCAGGACAAGCACCAAGTGCCACTACCCATTTTAGCTGGAGAAATAATAATGTGTCGGTGTACAAAGCTTTTACGCACCAACACCTCGGCGAAATAGGGCAAAGCATACAACAACTACAAACAGGATTTGAACGGGCAATTAATTTTATCCCGGTAAGGGGCAACTTTAGCCGAGGCATTATGGCATCGGTGTATACCGAGTGTGCTTGGACAGCTAAAGAAGCTACTCAATATTACCAAGACTATTACCAGGCTCATCCTTTTGTGCTTGTCAGCGATGCCAATCCTGACCTCAAGCAGGTAGTCAATACCAATAAAGCCTTGTTGTATGTTGAAAAACACGATAATAAGCTGCTTATTATCAGTATGATTGATAATTTGTTAAAAGGAGCTTCCGGGCAGGCTGTCCAGAACATGAACCTGATTTTTGGCTGGGATGAAACCACGGCTTTAAAATTAAAATCGATTGGGTTCTGACAAATTTGGCAAGCGCTACCTGAAGCCAGTATATAAAAAGAAAAATGAACTTATTTGAAGTATATCCATCGTTTGATGTAGAGCCGGTAAAAGGCCAAGGAGTATATGTGCAAGACACCCAAGGGCAACAGTATTTAGATTTGTACGGAGGGCATGCGGTTATGTCGGTAGGGCATAGCCACCCACATTATATCCAAAGCATTGCCCAACAGTTAAACAACCTGGGGTTTTATTCTAACTCAACCCAAAACTCTTTACAAAAACAGCTTGCTCATCAACTTACTCGGCTGTCAGGCTATACCGATTACTCGTTGTTTTTGTGCAATACCGGAGCCGAAGCCAACGAAAGTGCTTTTACGCTGGCTTCGTACCACACCCAACGGCGTAAAATACTTACTTTTATCCGTGGTTTTCACGGGCGTACCTCGGCAGCGATTGCGGTGACTGATATGCCCCAAAAGCTGGCGCCTGTAAACACGGTACATGAGGTGGTTAAGGTGCCTTTAAACGATATTGAAAGCGTTGCTCAACATTTGAAGTCGGGCGAAGTGGCGGCAGTTATTGTAGAAGGCATTCAAGGCTATGGCGGCATTCATGTGCCCAACCCTCAGTTTTTGACCCAACTGCAGCAACTTTGCCACGATACCCAAACCGTGTTGATTGCCGACGAAATACAATCGGGCTATGGGCGTTCGGGTAAATTTTTTGCCCACCAGTACACTGATTTGCGCCCCGACATTATCACCGTGGCAAAAGGTATGGGCAATGGCTTTCCTATTGGCGGGGTGTTGATTAGCCCTCAGTTTACCCCGCGTAAGGGAATGTTGGGCACTACCTTTGGCGGCAACCATTTGGCTTGTGCGGCGGGCATTGCGGTACTTGAGATTATTGAAAAAGAGGGATTGATACAAAACGCGGCTGAGGTAGGTACTTATATGCAACAACGTTTGCGGGCAATTGAGGGCATTAAAGAAGTGCGAGGCAAGGGGCTGATGATAGGCGTGGAGTTTGACTTTCCGGTGGCAGAGTTACGCAAACAGTTGGTATACAAGCACCATATTTTTACAGGTGTATCGGGCACGCATGTATTACGCATATTACCCCCGCTTAAGCTTACCAAAACTGATGTAAACTTGTTTGCCACTGCTTTGCAGCAAATCTTGAACAATATGATAGCGGTGTGTGTGTGAAAAAGAGATTGTAAAGTCATATTTGCAAATATGACAACATTTTAATCCATTGGTCGCTTGATATTTTAAGGCTTTCTTATAAAAAATTTGAAACCGTACACTTTTTTATAGCAGATAAGTCTTGATTTTTTTGATGGTTTTACAGCGTAAAAAGAGCTGTTA
>NZ_CANLRP010000267.1 GCF_947493425.1 uncultured Microscilla sp.
TAACAATATCAAAAGATTTGCTCGAGCATATGCAGCAGGCATTAATGTATGCTACATAAGGCTAAAGTCGAGCTTAGGCGTCAATTTAATTTATATTTTTCTATATATTCCGATGGACTTAGTCCTTCCCTCTTTTTGAATAATCTTGAAAAATATTGTGGATATTCAAATCCCAATTCGTATGCTACTTCAGAAATACTTTTATTCGGTTTCAATAAAATATTCTTGGCCTCATCAATCAAGTATAATTGCAAGTGTTCGGTAGTGGTTTTGCCTGTTTCTTTCTTAAGTGTGTCGCTAAGGTAGCGTTGCGAAACCAACATCTTATCCGCCAATTGTTCTAAACTTGGAATACCTTTTTCTTGCAACTGCCCCGATTCAAAATATTCTCCTAATTGTTGATTAAATTGCTCTAACAAATCACTCGATAGTTCTTTTCGATTCAAAAATTGCCTTTCATAAAATCGGTTGGCATATTTTAAAAGGGTGCTTAATTGAGAAATGATGATGTCTTTACTAAACTTATCTTGATTGTTGTGGTATTCTATTTCAATATTCTTCACAACAGATTCTATCTGCCTTTCTTCTTTTGGCGAAAGGTGTAAAGCTTCGTTTGCTGAGTACGAAAAGAAACCATATTTCTTAATTTGTTGTGCTAATTCAGTACCTTTGAGAAAATCTTCATGAAAGTTTATCGAAAAACCCTTTTGCTCAAAAACTACGCTACTATCCCATTGCAAAACTTGTCTTGGAGCCATAAAAATCATTGTCCCATTAGTAAAATCATATTTTGTTCGTCCATAGTTTAAATCCCCTTTGACTATTTTTTTCAAACTAATCGTATAACAATCATGTGTAATCGGAGGTGAACTCTCTTTTGGGCAAGGGAGAAAACTATCTCCAATTGCAAACAAGACACTTAACATAGGATGTTCAGGTCGAGGGAGTTGCATATAGTCGAAATAAGCTGATAGTGTTTTGAAATGCTTCATGTTAATTGTTTAATTTTTCAAGTCTTTTTCTACTGTTACTAATTGTTTATTGTAGGCTTCAACTCTGGCATGGGCATTACTATCTACCAATAAAATAACTGCCATCATTGCAATAGTTGTGATGCTAATTGCTCGCCAAAGGGGTGTATCAATGAAAACAATCAACAATGCCGCAATTACAATGATAAATGGAATGACTTTGAAAACGGCGGTTTGATACTCCGCCATTAATTTTTTGGTTCGAGCTCTTTCCGATTTTATAAAGGCTGAGGCATCGCTATTGTAAGCAGTAGCAAAACTTGTAATTCTTGATTTATTGGTAAAAAACAATCCAAGTCCTATAGCTAAAAGTAAAACACCTGCTACCAATGTTGGGAATATGAATGCTTTAGCGATGTCGGTTTTGCCTAATTGCCAAAAGCCTATGGTGGCCAATACAAACATAATCCCAAAAAGGACGAAGAATGCTGATGAAAAAACTTCGTCTTTTGCCCATTCAATTGATGTTTTTAATATATCCATGGCTTTATACTTCACAGCTTCTCAATTTTATCAATCTGTGTTTTTCTCTCTTGATTTTTTGACCTAAAAACTCCACGTGCAATTGGTTTCCTTTTCTGATACATCCCAAAGCTTGCCTGCTACTTCTCTATCTAAGGCAAATGGCTCCAATTTGCAGGCGCCCACTGGACCGCCCCAATTCATTCTTCCTGTCGGACCATAATAAGCCTGCTGTTTTAGGTTGTCTTCGGTGGCACACATTACCTCTGGATAAGAACCTTTTTCGGCTGATTGAACCATAGGCGATGCCGACAAAATAGACCACGTAATCCTAGTCATCAACGGAGTATCTTTATTTATTAATGATGTTTTAGAAGCACCTGGGTGACAAACATAAACTTTTACATCTTTGTTTGCTTTTTTTATTCGATGTTGCAATTCGTAGGCAAACATTATCTGAGCTAATTTGCTATGACAGTAGGTATTGTTAGGATGGTAGTTTTTATCAAAGTTCATATCTTCAAACTGAATTGTTTTCAAGCCCATTTTATAACCTTGGCTCCCAACCACTACAACTCTTCCTCTTGTTTCCTCTACTTTATCAAATAGCAAGTTGACCAGTAAAAAATGCCCATAATGATTGATACCGAGTTGGCTTTCAAAACCATCATTTGTAAATGCCTGCTTTGCTACTTGGGCAACAGCCGCATTACAAATCAGTGCATCAATTTTGGGTACTGTTCTAATCACTTCCTCAGCGGCATTGCGTACAGAAGACAGCTCTGCCAAATCCATTTTGATAAATGCAACTTTAGCATCTGCCCCAAATTGTGCTTTAAGATCATCGATTGCCTTATTAGATTTTTTTGCATTTCTATTGAGCATAAACACCTCAGCACCTTTGCTCAAAAGTATCTTGGTAGCTTCAAAACCTGCTCCTGTGTTTGCCCCTGTTATTACATAAGTTTTACCACTTAAACTTTCTAATCTTTCAGGAGTCCACCCTTTTTTGCCAAATTCTTTCTTATTCATCTTTGATTGTTTTTAGTTGTTAAAAAGAATAGCACAAAGGTAGGTGTGAAGCTGTTTTAATGCCTTATACAAAATTTCGGATCTTGTATATTTTTTGGTTTTTTCTCCCTCTGTTGCTTGTGTCCCCACCATAGCCGTCAGGCTAAGAGGAGCATAGTAAAAAAATTACTTAAAAATACCTTCATCGCCTCAGCGCGTGGGGACATGCGCTGATCGAATCGCCAAAATTTGAATACTGAAAGATGTTTCATGAGGTAAAAAAATAGTGGTTTGACGGCTATGGTGTCCTCACAAGCAATTTCTACGCTAGTAACCTTTTTCAATTCAATATGGAGGGTAGAGGTTGTTTGTAGAGACACAAGCAACGGCGTAGGGCTTCCTAACACCTTGATTTTCAAATACTACTTCCCAATACAAAAAGTAATAACCACTGACTATCAATACCTTACAAACAAAAGGTACAAATAAGGTACAAAAAAGATCAATTTAGGGTAAATGCAAGGGTAAAACTAAAGTAATGTGTAAGCCTATGTTTTATCTTGGCAAACCGTAGCTTTGGCAATTTGCTTTTGTAAACGTAAGTACCTTTTAGTGGGCTTTCCTGCGTAGCTCCCTAATACCTTACCACTAAGTATCATCTTTTGGGCAGCTTGCCCTTTTACCATATCATTCACAGCCTTATACATCCACCTTGAAGCCTTACTTTCTATCTGCCCCCTATAAAACCCTTTAAATGCGGTTCGGTGCATAAAGTACCCATTTACATAATGCAGCTTGCGGCAATGCTTACCAGTAACAGGACACACAAAAAACCACACCTTGCCTTTACCTAGATTAGACGGTATGTTTACTAAATCTATCTTAGTATACCTTGACTTGCCATTATAATTATACCTTAGCTCTAAATATGGATTGGTACTATAAAGGTTTACTTCTAACATTGTTTGTAAAGATGGGCTATAACAATGCTTAAGCTCAAAGCTTCCACGTATCCATTGACCAACTTCAAAGAAACCCTCTTTTTTGAGCATACCTAACGATAATTGTAAAAAGTCGGTGTACATTACGGGAGAACTAGAGGGTTTGATCATCAGTGAATATGGTTAAATGAAACCTAAATTTTTAAGGAATATGAGGTTTTATAAAGTGGTATCAATCACACACCACATAATGTAAATACTCCATTACAGAGCTTGCCTTATGATCTCGATTAGTGTCTTTATCGGCTTTAAAGCGGCTATACTCTTGAGTAAACAAACCATACTTGCCACGTTTTGACATGATTCTTTCTACATCTTCTACGCTCATTAAACCTTCATTATTGTAGCTTAGAAAAATATACTTCACCTTGGCTTTTGAAATGATATTTTCAAATGAATTAAGTACTTGTTTTTTGATAGAAAAATTTGATTTCTGGTTTGAATAATCTCTCAAACCTGTTTTTCCCTTAATAGTAGGGTTGTCATATTTGGCAATAGTCTCCAGCAAATGATAGTTAGGCGCATACTGCCTATGATTATAAGGAGGGTCTAAATACATCACATCTCCCTGTACCTTTTCTATCAATGCCTCTATGTTTTCATTAAATACCTGGTGCTCAGCATTGTTTAAAACAAAGTTGGCGGGAATCATTTGTAAAGGCTTTTGAGCGGACTGTTTGAGCTTTTTCAGAAAAGCCCCATACACTGAGGCTGTGTTGGCTACCTTATCTAGGTTTTCTATTAAAGTAGCCAACAAGAAAAAATATTCATTATCATTGATTAGCCCTTGTCTTTTCCAATCTTCTATTTTTTGCCTTATGGCATCAGCTTTTTTGCCGTTGGCATCAGAGTAATACTGCCGTGCATGTTCCTGGTCTTTGGTACCTTCGAGGCAGTAATTATTATAAATAAAACCTTCGGTACCTTCAATATCATCGAGGTATTTGCAAACATCTGCTGCCCGCATTTCTATAAGGGAACCTTCGAGCCTGTCAATTTCACCACAAAGACTTTTAAATTCTAAATGCGCATGATTCTCAATGTAATTCTTATTTAAAACATAGCTGTAGTATTGCAAATCATTTGCTATTACCTTATTTCCCAGCTTTTTAAAATGCTGCCCTACTGCTCCAGTCCCTGCAAATAAATCAAGGAAAGTAAAATGTTTCTCTTTGACTACTTGATAGATAGATGTTTCTAAAAAGTTGAGCAATGATTTTTTTGAACCTATGTAATTCATAATATGTATGTTGATGTGCTATGGCTGGCATTCACCCCTTGTACAAAAACATCAAAATGCCCTTGTGAAAAAGCCCAATTAAGCTCACCTAAACCTCATGTTTTCCAATCATTAATCAAGGTTTGCATTAGATCAAAAGATTTTTGACCATTTTTATGCTTCAAAGTGGTTTTAAAAAATTCTCTGATTATGTTTCTACAATGAGCATAGTCCCATTTATTTCAAATATCTTGATTTGATAAATCCACCCTTTGCTATGCTTGTTTTTCCCTTGAAATAAGTGGCAATTTAGTTATTAATTCCTTGTTTTGCTAATTACATTTTAGCAAAAAAAGGTTTTGTTATTATACAAAAACGGCAAATTGTCAGGCATAAAAAAAGCTACCAATGTTGGCAGCTATTGAAACCCCTTAAGTTTGGATTGTAATGGGGAGAGGAACCATTGAAAACTACTTTTATACTTAAACAAAAATGGTTTTGGGGACAGATTTTGACCAATTGTCTGAATACCAACATTAATCAACCGAAGCTACAGCTGTGCTGAGCTCACCGCAGGTAATCACTTTAATCTTAGTATAGATTTTTTGACCCATATTATATCTGACAATACCTCCCCATTCCCAAAGTTTAACTCAACTAGCTTGTTTTCTGAAAAGTCAAGAATGTATTTATCTATAAAGGATTTTAAAAGGGGAATGTCAGCTTTTAATTCCCAATGATCATCAGGATTATTATTGTAAAGGACTAGAAACAATCGGTTTTTCAAATGTTTTCTACCTTGTTGGCTTTGGTTTTTATACAACCATTCTATCAACTCCTTTTTGTTTTGAAAATAATAATCAAAGTCTAGTTTTTTTGGGAAATTTGATGTCTTATGGTCAAATTGAACGCCATTTATGCTAAAATCTACTAATTTATCATATTGATCTTTATGAGGCATCACGTTTTCATGGGTAGCAAAAATAAACTCGACTGCTTTGGCTGACCAGAAGTTATACCATCTATTGAGAGTATAATTCTTTAAACCTGGGTTGAAACCATTAATTATTTCTTCGAGTTCCTGAAAGTTGTCTGTTTGATATATGAAGTTGGTGTCCCGATCCCAAGAGTTAGATTGCTTTCTGCCCCATTTATAAGGATAAATCAACCTTTTCTTTAGTTCTGATTCAATTTTTTGCAAGTCCATAATTGAAGAATTTTAGTTATAATAATCTTTGCTAAGTAGGGGCTTAGCTATAAGCTACAAGTAAGGTTAACTCGCTCATAGTATGACTGTTACACCTACTCATTAAGTATATTTAATTCTGCCTCGGTAAGTAGCAGCAAGTCCTTAGATACCGATGAATATCGGTGCAATTAGCTATAAGCTACAAGCAAAGATAACTCTCTCATAATATGATAGTTATACTTGCATATTAGGTATATTTAATTTTGTCTTGGTACATACTTAACTACCATGAATTTTACTAAAATTTTTCAAAATAAACCATCTTTATTATTTGTTGACTCAAAACCAGTAAGGGCTTGTTTAAATTACCTTGAGTCAACAAAACCAGCAAATTGCAGGGACAATTTGCTGGTTTCGGTATATCAGTTTTTTGCCTGTTTTCTCTTCCGCCAGAGACTTGAAAGCTTTGCACAAAGGCAAGTCTGATGACTTGCTTGCGCAGCAAAAACAAGTTGCCTTGGCAGAGAGGTCTGGAGCCTTTGGCTAATCAACCACCCCAATGGGTTATTTGGCACAAATGAATTTTTTTTTATACGAAAAGTTCATCTTCTTCACACTGCAAGTTACCGCTATCCCACATATCTTGAACGTTATCGGCTTGTTTGTTATCCCCTTTTTTTCTTAAGTGATTAATCACAACTGATACTTGGCTACACTTGATACCACCTTTAAGTGCTGATAACTCTTCTTTTTGTAGCTTGAATGCTTTGAAAGCATGTAGGTTTGATGTTTTTCTCATTTTTTTATCTAATTAATTATAAGACGTTGTATTGATTTGATGTTGCAAAGGAAGCCAATAAACGCCTCAAATAGTTGGACATATTGAGAAAAAAGTAGGAGATATAAGCCCTACACTCACTATTGCTTGTTTATGGAGATGCTAATGGGTATTCATTCACTATTGACATAAGCTTTCTTACTTGTGCTTTTTTATTGAGTTTGGCTCTTGCTTCTCCTCCGCCATTGCTTGTGTCCCCACAAGCAATTATTCTAGTAAATGCGGCAAGATAACTATTTACAAATCGGGAGGACAATGCGAACCACGAATTATGTGTCATTTTGAACGCAGGTGAAAAATCTGTTGGTATTTTTACTGCCTGGATAGGCTTACTTGCTCTTTAGGAGCAAGAAAAGTTACAAACTTTCCCCCATCATTAGGTTCAAGTTGCCGCTGCGCTCAAACTTAAACCAGCGGGGTGGTTGCTTGTAGACACAAGATCCCTAGGACGGTATGGTCTCTTGTGGGGACACAAGCGACGGCGTAGATGAGTGTACAGATTGAATCGCCAAAAACCTAGAGACTGAATAATACCATTACCCCGCCATTGCTTGTGTCTTCACAAGCAATTTCTACATACTGTCTCCATAATGCTTTAAAAACCCAAAGTCATCCCCGCCATTGCTTGTGTCTTCACAAGCAATTTCTACATACTGTCTCCATAATGCTTTAAAAACCCAAAGTCATCCC
>NZ_CANLRP010000268.1 GCF_947493425.1 uncultured Microscilla sp.
GACGTGGTAAAAGTCAAAGTGAAAGGTTATTACGCCGGGGGTTCGGTAACCCATAACAACGCGGTGAACTGGGGGCTTACCCTGGGACAAGTAAATGGCCATTCAAACAGTGGAGAAATCTCTACAGAAAACACACCTTTCTTACTCAATTTAGGGCTTAGCATTACGCCCAACAACGGGGGGAACAACCCCAATGCCACAGTACCAAGTGGGTACTTAAAACTTGTATTTTATAAAAAAGACGGTACGCCCGTTACCGCCTCGTTACAAATTGCTCATCTAACTCCAGGTGCCGGACAGTGGCAAGACCTGGAACTCACGTATACTGCTACCGAAAGGGGATACTTACAAGCCTTCGTCGCCAATGAAAGCGACCAGGAAGTATTCTTTGATGATATGGTGGTGGAGCATACGCCCCAATTGATTGTACAGGAGAATCATTATTATCCGTTTGGAATGAACCTGCGAGGAATTGAGAAGCAGGGGACGCCAAGTCATAAGTATTTGTATAATGCGGGTACTGAGCTTGAGAAAAGCTTTGATTTGAACTTTTATGAAACTGAATTTAGAAGTTATGATGCTCAGTTAGGAAGATTTCATAGAATAGATGATCTGGCGCCTATTATATCTGGTATTTCCCCCTATCAATATGCGTTTAACAATCCAATTTTATTAAATGATCCTACTGGCTTAGCACCTGAAGGTGATGATGCCATCGAACAAAGGCGCCTGGATGATTGGACTAAAGAAAACGAAGCGCAGGGAAGAGCCCAAGACGCAATGTTGGATGCACAACATGGTAGATGGCCTTCGAGAAATGGACTAGGAAACAACTTTCTGAACAGGGAAATATTTAATTTATTTACAAGTGATTTTCCTGATAAAAACTCTCCTGTTACTGATTTAAGAAGGAAAGGCGTTGCATTTCTTCAGCTTGAAGGAAGAGTTGCTCTTGGATTGCTAGGCAACGCTTTGGGTCTTACAGGAAGTCTGGCAGTTGGAATTGCTATGGATTTGCAAGGGAACTATGGAATATATGTTACCCCAACAATGGGGATTAGTTTATTTTCTGCTGCGGGAATTGGAGTTAGTGGAGGAGTTAACTTCAACGCAGATGGCATAGATGGCATAGAAGGTTGGGGAATGAATGCAGGTGTCATAGGTGGCGTTGGTTTCGGTAATTTTGGAGCCGAGCTCAATACTGGGATAGCAGCTGAAGATAACAACTTAATGAAACCAAAGGATCGTGGACATTCAATAGGAGGTACAGTCGCCGTTCCAAGGCTTGGTGTAGCTACGGGTTTAGCAGGTTATAGTGATTTATCATATACTTATTTTGCAAAAAAAGGTAGGTATCTATCAGTGTCTAGTGCTGTAACTAGTTTTGACAAAACTGTAAAAAAGAAACTAGGCGTATCCCTTCGAGATTTGGGAATAAGATCTACTGTAGTTAGGTATTTAAAAAATGCTTTGAAACATTTAAATAAAAAATAGCAATGTCGTTAGTAATGCTTCTTGTTGGTTTGTGTTTTTTTATAAGTGTGGGGTTGCAGATTAAGGCCTTGATGTTGATTAAAAAGCATAAGGTTGACCATCATTATAATGAACAGCCTGTGTCTGATGAATTGCGAAAGCTTAAAAATTTAGCAAGCATCTTTATTGTTTTAGCGTTGATGGTTTTTGCTTTATCAGCAATTACTGGCTGGAATTACTATATATATTAACTCCCTCTAGCCATTTTAAGTCTTCCAAATGAGACTGGAAAGGTTGAGTAAACATAAACCGAGTAAAAAACTAAAGCCCAAATCATGTAAAAATGGTTTGGGCTTTTTTTATTTCTTATGAATTGAAAAAGAGGAGGTTATGAGTTGTAGAAGTGGGTTTTTGTCTGTACTTTTGCATTGGATGATTTGGGATAGTCATCAAGTAAAAAAGTTGAACCCTGTACTAAGTTTTAGTGCAGGGTTTTTTATTTCTTATGAGTTATATTTTTTTGAGTAAAAATATATGCTTGAGCTTAAAAAAAAATGGAAAGTTTATTTTTGAAGTCCTAAAATATGAGTGATTTTTTGCTTTGCAATGTAAGCGTCTAGCAGTGAAAGCACTATTTTTTTTTCATTTTGATCTAATTCTTGAATCTGTTTAAATCGACTGATAATTTCTTTATCCAAAGCCATTTGATTTAAATGATCATCTGACGTACCATTCATCAAGTAATCAGCTGTAGTATTAAGTGCCTGAGCTAGTTTAGTTATTGCCTGAGCGTTGGGCTTTGTTTCTCCTCTTTCATAGCGTGATACTTGCGCAAAATGCACGTCTATTAATTCCGCCAGTTGATTTTGAGAAAGCCCTTTCTTTTTACGTAACTCCTTGAGTCTATCTGCAAATGTTTTCTCCATGTTTGTTTATTTTCTACCCTAAATTAGCATAAAAAGCAGGGTAAAACAAATATATACTAGCTCTTTGTGTTTAATAAATATGCACAAATGTTGTGTTATGTAAACAAGTCTGCTATATTTGCTTGCGAATATGCAAATAATGATTTTTAAACTTTTTTACTATGACTATACAACAAATCAAACAAAACCTATCCATTTCTACAGTTTTAGCCCACTATGGCTTAAGCGTCAACGGAAACAATCGCATGTGTTGTCCTTTTCATAATGATACCAAGCCGAGTATGGAGGTGTACCCGAAGTCGGACACGGTATTTTGTTTTAGCAGCAATTGCGAGGCGCACGGGAAGCCTATAGATGTGATTGATTTTGTGATGCACCAGGAGAAGTTGAGCAAGCACGAGGCAATTTTGAAGTGTAAGTCGCTGTTGGGTGTTTCTGGTGGTGGGGGAGTGGCGGCGCCTTCTTTGGTTCAGGCGCAGCCTGGTATACCCAAAAAAGTACGCGTCCAGACGATGACGGCGGTTTTTACTCACTTTCGGCGGGCTTTTGCTCAAAGTAAGGCGGCTCAGGCGTACATGGGGCGTCGGGGTTTGGAGCACGTCCAGGAGGTGGGTTACCACGATGGAAAGTTGAGCAAACCTTTGCGGGCTGGTTTAGATGCTTTGGGTATTTCTTCGGCTTGGGGTCGGGGTTGTATTATTTTTCCTCTGAAGAATGCTGAAGGTGATATTGTGAGTTTTTACGGGCGCAGCATTAGCAACGAGGGCGACCAACGGCATTTTTATAGCACGCAGCGCCAAGGCTTGTATCCTGGTTATCCTGACGCACAAAGTACTAAGTATCTGGTACTTACGGAGAGTGTGATTGATGCGGCGTCTTTTCCGGTAGATGAGGCGGATACGGCGGTACTGGCTTTGTATGGGACCAATGGTCTTACTCCGGCGCACAAACATATGGTGTTGCAGTTGCCGCATTTGCAGGAGATTTATTTGTTTTTTGACGGGGATGATGCGGGTCGCAAGGCTTTGAAACACCGGGCGGAGGATTTGTGGAAGGTTTGGAAACAGGGGACTATTAGTAGTGTGCCTACACCAGAGGGCGAAGATGTGAATTCTTTATTGGTGGCTTATGGTCAAGTAGTGGAAGCTTCGGACGAGCCTTCGGTTTTTACTCATCTCCTGAGTCAGAAAACGGTGCTTTATTCAGGAGGAGGAGCCAAGGCGAGCAGCAATGGCGCTACAGCAGCACCCGCGCCGGGTTTCAGGTTCGATACGTCTAACCCTAAAAAGCTGTTGCTGGAGACTTTGAATGGGCGTTATCAGTTGCAAGGGGCGCCCAAACCGGAGCTGGAGTCTATGAAGGTGACTTTGTTTATTTATCCGGTGTCCACGCTGGATACTTCCCGCACTGGTGAGGGGGCTTCGGGTCAGGATAGGGTTGCGGTCAGCACAAAGAGCCGCCATAAGGTAGATTTGTACGAAGACCGCCAGATGGAGAAAGTGGCCCGTGAAGCTAACGCCAAGTTGGGGATTGCTTATGAGTTGTTGTTGATGGATTTGAACCACTTAGCCGATGCCCTGGAAGCTTACCGCGATGCGCAACTAGAGGCTTTGACGAACGCCAAAACCAAGGCGCATGCTCCGGTGTTGGTGCCGCCTGGTTTGCAAAAAGACTGTTTGGCTTTGTTGCGTTCTTCTGATCTGATGGCGAAACTAAACGAGCACATTGGGGCTTGTGGGGTGGTAGGCGAGGAGATGAATCGTTTATTACTGTTCTGTGTAGCAAGTAGTTACAAAATGCCGGATACTTTGCATGCTATAGTACAAGGAAGCAGCGGAAGTGGTAAATCGCACTTGATCAATGCCATCGAACAACTTATGCCCACCGAAGATGTTCACAGCGTTACCCGGATTAGCGAGCGGGGACTTTATCACTATGATAAGTACGAGCTTTGTAACAAACTTTTTGTGATCCAGGATTTGGACGGTTTGGGTGAGGAGGCTTTGTTGTCTTTTCGTGAGTTGATCAGCTACGGTAAATTGGCGAGTTCTATGGCTGGTCAGGATGCTCAAGGTCAAATTAGGAGCCGGGTCAAAGAGGTTTTTGGTCCTATTGCTTCTATGGCGGCTACTACCCAAACCGAGGTATACGAGGACAACGAAAACCGTTGTTTTACTTTGGCGGTGAACGAAAGCGAAGCACAAACCAAGGCAATTATCGATTATATGAATGCTTGTTCGGTGGGGAAGGTGATTAAGTCTAAACAATTGGTTATTAAAGAGTTGCTACAAAATTGTGTGCGTTTGTTGCGTCCTTATGAGGTGGTGAATCCTTACGCTGACCAACTATCGCTCCCAGGCGAGGTGAAAAAAGCGCGCCGTTTGCATAGTTTGTACCAGTCGTTGGTGAAGCAAATTACTTTGTTACACCAGTTTCAACGGTCGCGCGATGCGCACGGTCGTTTGGTGGCTACGAAAGCCGATTTGCATTGGGCGAATGAAATTTTGTTCGAAACTATTATATTGCGCATTGATGAGTTAGACGGGGAGTTACGTCAATTCTTTGAGCAGTTAAAAACTTTTTGTCTCAAAAATGGCATCAAACGTGAATTTACCCGGCGTGAGGTGCGTCAAGACTTGCGCATCTCTAATACCTCCCTGCATCGCTATATGCACAATTTGCACGACTTGGAGTATATCAAACAAGTGGGTGGTCATGTAAACAAAGGTTGGACGTACAAGATTCTGTATTGGGACGACATCCAGGCTTTACGCGCTCGTATCCGTCAGTTTCTAGCCAATCAACTCAAGGCATTGAAATAATTGGAATGCCAGAAGTTATTGAAAATCAATAAATTAGCCTGGCATCCCACCCTCAAAAATGCTAGATGGAACGCTAGATAATCCTCACTATCAGTGAGTTAGCCCTCAAATACCCCTGGCATTCTTCATTCCAAAAAAGTGCATGGCGGTGGGTCTAAATTTAATCTATAAAACCAATCTCTTTATTTATTCTTATCAATTTAGTCTATAACTCTTAGTCCGGAGTTTTTTAGTCGGGAGTCGGGAGTTTTTTAGTTGGGGGTTAGTAGTCAGTAGTTAAAAAAAAGCTAACGGCTAAAAGCTCAATCAAAGAACAAAAAAGCTAAAACCTCTCTCCCGACTCCCGACTCCTAACTAAAAAACTAACTCTTATGAACTCACTTCCTTTATATCATTATCAATCTTATGTGGCTGGTTTTGGTGCCTGGCTCCAGACTTTGGGCTATTCGCCTGATACGTGCCGCAAGTATCCGCGCCAGTTGCAGGAGTTTTTACACTTTTTAGAAGAAACGGGCATTGTGTGTTTGTCTGAGGTGGACGGTTCGGTGGTGGAATGTTTCTTTACTTATTTGAGCAGCCGCTCCAGTCTCAAAACGGGTAAATTGTTGAGTACGAGCCATTTGCTGAGTATGCAAAAGACCTTGCGTCAGTTTACGCGCTACCTTGAGGCGCTTGGTTTACCTGGCTTTGCTTTGCCCCGGTTGCGTTTGTGTGGGGCGGGTGCTCAGGCGTTGGAGGTATTTAGTTTGTCGGAAATAGAATTACTTTATGCGGCTTGTGGTGAAGATTTTTTTGGGCTCCGCGACCAGGCTTTGTTGGCGTTGGGTTATGGTTGTGGTTTGCGGCGCGCCGAGGTAAGCCAATTGAATGTGAGCGACTTACACTTTAAGAAAGGTTGGCTGGAGGTGAAAGCGGGTAAAGGTGCCAAATCCCGTTCGGTGCCTATGCCCTCCAAGGTGGCGGCTTACTTGTACCGCTATGTGTACCAGGCACGCGCCAAACTTCCGCAATCGGGCACTACGCCGGCTTTGTTGCTCAGTTGGCGTGCTACGCGCTTGTCTAAGCAGATGGTAAACATTCGGCTAAAGGAGTTGGTACGCAAAGCCGATTTGTTGTCGGTTGAAGACAAACGGACGAGTTTTCATTGTTTGCGCCATAGCATTGCTACTCATTTGCACGCAGGCGGCATGTCTTTGTCTAACATTGCCTTGTTTTTGGGTCATTCGTCGCTGGAATCAACGCGGATTTACACTCACTTGCAGGAATTACGAATTGTTTAATTACGAATTACGAATGGTAAAATAGACTCTGTTGGTTCATTCGTAATTCGTAATTGATTGACTTGTAATTATTTAACTCGTAATTCGTAATTCTCTCATTCGTAATTCTCTCTCATGAAAACTTTCGAAACTTATTTACAGGGCTTGGGTTTGGCGGCTTCTAGTATTGCCCAGGTGCAGCGCTCTTTGGCGTTGTGTGAGCAACAAACCGGGGTGCCCGCGTCGCTCACTTATGCTGATTTGTTGGTGTTTGTGCGCCATTTGCAGCAATTGGGTTGTAAGCCTTATACGATTAATCGCCACCTGAGCGGTTTGAAACACTATTTTTCCTACTTGATTTTGCAGGGTTTTCGTTCGGACAATCCGGCGCAAAACCTGCGGGTAAAGGGCGGCGTGGTGGGGGTGTCTTTCCAGGGTTTGGACTTTGCCGCCCTGGAGCATTTGTACGGGGCTTACAATGGCGATGTAGTGAGTAAGTCTTTGTTGTCTTTGTACATTTATCAGGGGGTTAAAACCTTGGAAGTGAGGCATATCAAGGTGGGCGATCTGGACTTGACCAAGGGTGAGTTGTCTTTGAAAGCCAGTGGCGTGGGTGCCAACAAAACGGGGGCGCGGGTGTTGCCTTTGGTGCCTGGTCAGATTTTGCTTTTGCATCAGTTGATTGCGGGTCGTTCGGCGGAGGTGGGTTTGTTTGTGGTGGGGGCTCGTTATGAGGTGCTGACCAAGGCTTTGTTTGAGGAGGTTCGCCGTTTGAATCCTTTGATTACCAACGCGCACGTTATTCGTCGGGTGGTGTTGGGTCATTGGCTTAAGAGCGAAGACATTCGCTTGGTGCAGCACAAAGCGGGTCATTTGCGGATAAGCAGCACCGAACGTTACCGGGTGGCTCATTTGGAGGAGTTGCAACAGGAAATAGACAAAGTGCATCCGCT
>NZ_CANLRP010000269.1 GCF_947493425.1 uncultured Microscilla sp.
ACTTTGTTAAAAAATAGCCGAATAGCGATGCTATTAGCCGACCATCCCTCAAGCTCGCTCAACATCCACTGGATATTACCGTGCCTCGTCTAGCAACAAAATATTTTAGCGTTACTATAGAAATTTATTTTTACACCATTCCCTAGAGAGTTTTGCACTTACCAAAAATCACTTTATGTCTATTTATGTCTACTTTATTTCAGACTAAACTCAGCCATAAGCGGCAAGTGATCGGAAATACTCCAAGTATCTTTTTGCCCAATACCAGTTTTTCTTAAGTCAATATTTTTAGAAAAAAATATGTAGTCGATGGTTCTATCAGGCTGCTTTACTCTAGGGTCATTGGGAAAGTGCGTAAACCATTCTGCTCGATTTTCGCCACGGGTTTGCTCTATATTGGGCACTGCCTGATAGTCATTAAAAAATGAGGCAATTTCGGTTTTTGGTTTGTAATACTTTTTCTGGTATTCGGGTAACTTTCTATAGGCATTGCCTACTGGCAATAGGTTAAAGTCTCCCCCCAGTAACCAGGGGTGTCCCTGCTTGGTGCGCTTTTTCAGCATTTTGTTTACATGGGCTACTTGTTGTTCCATAGTTTTGGTGCCTTGGGCAAACGCCGAAAGGTGGGTGTTTAACACTAACAAATCTTTGTTGCCTTCTACAGGCATTTTTGTTTCCAATACAGCGCGCTTGAGGTAAAACTGTTGCACTAAAAAGTTTTGAGGAATCAAGGGCAGTTGATGACGAACACCTTCACTTATTTTGTATTTAGAAATGGTAGATAGTTTCATTCCTACCGAGCCCATTACGTGAGGATCGGGCACAAAAGAAGCTTTCCAGTAAAAGGCTGAGCAATGGCATTGATATGCTTTGTTAATCAAGCCCAACAATCGCTTGAGTTGGTCTTCTTTGTCAGTACGGGCAGCGCCTTCGTCTATTTCTTGTAATAAAATAATATCGGGATCTTCTTGAGTGATAATTCGGGCTACTTCTTTGATTGTCAGTGATATAGAATCTTTTGAAGGGCGTGTGTCCGGACCAGAATTATCGAGCAGGTCATAAAAAAACACATAGCCTTTGCCTGCCATATACTGTACGTTCCAGCTCAACACCTTGAGCGATTGTCCTGCTTTGAGAGTGGGAGCATCTTTGCCACAGGTTACTTGTTCTTTTTGTATTGCTTTGGGGTGGTAGGTAGCCAAATATACCCAAGTAAAAAACACACCCGTTAAGACCAATACTGTGATCATAAACCATTTAAAAAATTTTCGCATAATTAATCGCAACTTGTTGCTTTCTCCATCTTGTTCTTAGAGCTTGTCTAATAGTTGGCGGTGCTCCGAATACAAGCTGAGTTTACGAGACCTTACCAAAAAAAACCAGATAGACGAGCCATCAGGTGGCATTACCTCTCTGTTTTTGTTGCTTTTTTAGTTCTCCGGTGTTAAAAAACACCCCACTAGTGCATTGGGTACTAAGTTACTCACATATTCTTTGACGTCCCCGAATCAAGTTCGGCTTACAGCTCCGAGCTTGTTCTCGGAGGACTGTGAGCTTTTGCCCCCTGACGAGTCGTAAAAAAGTTAGATAGCTATGGCTATCCGCCATTTTTACGACTCGTCAGAAAACAAAATTCATCCAAATTAATAGGCAACTTATTTAATCCCCAATGCACTAGTAAACTACACTTATCAGAAAGCCCTCATTGAACTTATTGTGTAAATAAAATACAATAATAGGCAGGCTATGTGAAATATGCTAACAATAGTCCATAGTATTTAGTCCATAGTCCGTAGCTGATCCGAGTAAATGTTTACCTTGTTAAACCCTGTAAATCAGTAGTTTATACTAAAGTTGTTTACCTACTTTATTTTTAAAAGGATTTCAGTTTTAGGTCTACGCCGTGCAATTAAATAGTTTTTAAAATCATAACCTACTGATAACCAGTAGTCAACTTTGGCTAAAATCACTGCGGAGTATTGATGCTAAGTAACTGATCTAAAAATACCCAAAAGCAGAGTTTAGGGAGTTTGACTATGTAGGTCTAAGGCATACGCTTTATGTAAAGGCGCTGTTGTACAATTTATTACACTATGGCGAAAAAGCTTATACAACAAAGCCAGCCTCAAGAGGTTGAGGCTGGCTTTGTTGGTAAAAAAAATCACCATTACTTTTTTTTGTTCATCTGTATTTTTTGAAGCTCTTGCGCTTTTTTCTGCACCTCTGGGTCACTGGCAAACTTCATTTGTGACTTCATCAATACCCCCATCGATGTATAAGGATTGTACCCCTTATTAATTAACATGGTTTCCATGCTTCGCATCATAGCCATCGCATTTACCATTTCAGCTTTAGCACCTTTTGTCTTTTTCATCACCACGATCATGTCATCCATCGTTTCTATGAGTCCTTTTTTGTCAAGCTCAGGCATAGTGGGCAAAGCCGATAATTCGTCTACCATTTTTTTGCTGCGCCACAACCAACCAAATTCGTAAGGGTCAAACTTCATTTGCTTTGACATACCTGGGCTATTCTCCTTAATTTCTGAGGCAATTGCTTTTTCGGCATTTTTAAACATATTTTCTGCCTTTGCCTTATTATTCATTCCAGGGTCAGCTGGCATCATGATGAGTTCGTCTTTGCTTTTTTGATTAAAGAAACCAATGGAGTATCTTTCTTTGTCTACCTCTTGCAATAACATTTTTCCTTTGCCATTCTTTACTACCGATTTCAGCACTTTAAACTTCTTACCTCTTTCTTTCATTTCTTTGCCATTGGTGGCCACTGTATAAGCCACTTGGTCTTTGGTAAAAACAGCTGTCATCTTTATACTCATCATTCCCATGCTTCGCTGATAAATCCACTCACCCTTTGGCAACTTATGTTGGGCTTGGGTGCTCAAGCTTAAGCCAGTCAAGAGAATAAAAGTAAATAAGGTGTAAATTGATACTTGCTTTTTCATAAAATAAAAACATTAGTTATAGTCTGCTAAGTAACGTAAAATGAGCCACTAAGTAATCGTTTTTACACAAAAAATCACATGGGCAACTCATCTTTACTACCAAGCCTTCTTCAAAGTCGCCAGCTTTATAAATCTTTGCTATATTGCCAACAAAAAACAAATATTTTGCTCACCCTAATCTTTTGTCAATTCAATGTACGTTGTAAAAACCCTGGGATTTAAAAAAGTTATTCAATTTACCGGACATCATATTGTCTGGATTGCCACCTGGATGACCACCGTAGTTTTGGTATACAGGTATGCCAAGTTAAGCTGGTTGGTAGTACCCTGGCTGCCTTTGTCAATCGTGGGTACGGCTGTTGCCTTTTACCTTGGGTTTAAAAACAACAGCGCCTATGCCCGTATGTGGGAAGCCCGCAAAATATGGGGAGCTATAGTCAACTCAAGCCGTTCGTGGGGCATGTATGTCAACAGTTTTATTAGCAACCAGTTTGCTACACAAGCTTTATCGCCTCAACAACTTCACGAAATAAAAAAAGCCTTGATTTATCGTCATATAGGGTGGTTGTATACCTTGAGGCAACAATTGCTGGTGGTGACGCCCTGGGAACACGCCAATCAATCGGGCTTGGTGGGCAAACAAGGGCGAATGTATAGAAAAACTACAGGGGTGGGACTTGTAGAGGAAGAGCACAACCAAAGCACACTTGATAATTTTGTGTCTGCCGAAGAGCAACAGCGCATGAGTCAATATGCCAACCCTGCCACCCAACTCATCAACCAACAGGCTACCGAACTTGCCGACTTACAGCAAAAAGGTTTGACAGATCATTTTAGGCATGTAGAGCTACAGGCAATTCTTAAAGACTTTTATACTCAGCAGGGCAAATGCGAACGTATCAAAAAATTTCCGTTGCCCCGTCAATACAATAATATGAGCCTGACCTTTGTAGGCATATTTATTCTTTTGCTCCCTTTCGGGATGATTTCTGAGTTTAGCAAACTGGGTGAACTAGGTATATGGTTGTCTATTCCTTTTGGTACACTGGTATCGTGGGTGTACATTGTAATGGAACTGGTGGGCGAATATTCTGAAAATCCTTTTCAGGGAATGGCAAACGATATTCCAATGTTGTCGTTGTGTCGTACTATAGAAATTGACCTCAGAGAAATGTTGGGAGAAACTGACTTGCCTGCCCCTATTGAGGCTAAAAAAGGGATTTTGATGTAAAATACACCTAACATCCATCTAAGGTATTTATAACCCTTTAGAAGTCCACGCATTTTATAATATCCATAGTCGCTTATAGCGACCCAGCACCATATTGCAAGGGTTTTACACCAAATAAGTTGCAGCAAGCCCTTAGATACTGATGTAATTAGCTATAAGTTACAGGTAAGTATAACTCTCTCATAGTATGATAGTTATATTTAATGTTGACTTGTTACTTATGATGAAAAAACTACCCTTTACTGGTTTTTGAAAACTAGTAAAGGGTAATCCATCCGAAAAAACACTTTACCCAAACTATACGTATGGGTTGTCTTGGTGGGTAATCAACTGCACCACACCAGGCAAAATACTCACGTCAATAGTCTCAACCTCACCTATTACCTCACCATCTAGTTGCAGTACACGAGGCGTTTCCAAACAAATGCAGGCTTCTCTAGTAGTGATAATGGTGCTGTGTTCGTCGTCGAAAAACCGAGGATCAAATTTAGACAACCCTGCATTGATCACTGACTTAACACTTAACTTCTCTATGACCACCAATTCAAATTGCCCATCCAGGGGGTTGCCCGACAGGTTGAGCGGTATGCCTGTACCATATTTTTGGGCATTGCAGATGGCCACCATAATGGCCGACTTTTCTATGGACTCTCCGTTGGCCTCTATCTTTACCTCAAAAGGAGCTAGGTTTACCAATTCGCCCAACAAATACTTGGCATAGGTCATCATTCCTCGATTTGGGTCATTTTCGTACTTGTTTACCAATTCGGCATTGGTGCCTACATCGCCAATGTGCAACAGTTGATGCGTTTTATTTACCTGCAACAAGTCTAAGGATACAGTCATTTGTGACAACAATAAATCTTTGAATGCTTCTGTAGGATCACTGTTTATCCCTAACTCTTCTGCCATGCCGTTGGCAGAACCTAAGGGTACAATACCCATGGTATAACGGGTGCCTTGCAAAGCAATAGACGCAAATTGTACCGTACCATCTCCCCCTACTACTGCTACTCTATCTGGTTGATAATCATTTAATTGTTTTTCAAAACACTCTTTGTCATTGTTTCCGGTAGTTTCAAACACTTGAAAATCTATGCCATACTTGTTGCACAATTGATGGGCTACTTCCATAAAAGGGGTTTTGTCTACCCCACCCGAAATGGGATTTACTAAAAATAAAAGCTTCATAAATGTTAGGTTGCCTGTTTTAATTCCTTAAGTAACTCTGATTCTTTTTCTGCCGAGTCAGCATCATTAAAATACATCGCATTTACTCCGGTTTCTTCAAGTTTTTGCCATTGTTCCTCGTTTCTTCTAAACCCGGTTTGTCTAATATACACTTTTAGAATCTTGTCGGGATACATTTTTGCCACTTGGGTATATATCTCCATATCCCGCTGTGAGTCATCGCCCATTAAAACCAATTTTTTATTGGGTAGGTTTTCACAAATTAACTTTAAGAAATTAAACTTATAATCTTTGCCCTTTTTAGCATTAAATAATTGCCTTAGGCTCAAATAAGGAGTGAGTAACAAAGGTCCCTCGGGCAGTTGCTGGTATTGAACTACCGCCGAAATCAACCCAAACAGGTTGCTTTCACTTTTGGATAAATAAATTACTCTGGTACCAAAGTTTTTAAACTGCTTAAACAAGCCGTGTGAAAAAACAATGGTGCGGCGTTTTTTGGGGCGCCGAAAAAGTATGGTACCAATGCGTTTGATAAAAGAAGCGGTATGTGAAAGTAGAATAGTGTCATCAATATCTGACACAACTTCTATGTTGGCATTGGTGCGGTCAAATACTACTGGATAATGTGTAGGAAGTTCAAGCGATTGCCCTGCCACCTCTAGTCTTAACTCGGCAGTAACTTGTCCTTCTACCATTGTTGAGAAATACCCCTTATAGTTAGTAGTAACAGACGCTTGTTGTTGGTTGCCCAAATAAATGGTAAGTGACTGGTGCTTACAAACCGGGTGAAAGTAAGAACGCATCATGCGGATAAAATGCCCAAGCCAAGTAGAAGATGTAGTACTACTGCGTGGTTTGCCTCGTAACAAGGTACCAGTAATGAGTACTTTTTGATTGAATTGAACTGCTGCGAATTGCCATACATGCATTATTTAAAATAGTTTAGAAGTGGTTATTGGTTAAGCCTACCGATGATGATTACAAAGGTAATAGACCAAGCCAGTTTTTTATGTTTTCAGATGTAAAACAAACATGCCATTTGATAAGTTTTGAAAAAAATAGTCTACATCTGTTCTATCAAAAAAACCTTGCCCTAAAAACATCACATTGTAGCAATACTTCCCTAAATTGCCTGCCTAAAATAATTGTATTCATGAAATCTTACTTAAAACAACACCCTCCTTTTATTTCCATTGTTTTTATTGCTTTATTACTGGGGTTTGCCTTGCTTGTGGCTTTTGTACCCACCATTAGCCCTTACCTCATTCTACAAAAATCTGACTTGGCTACACCTACCCATTGGTACAAGTTATTGAGCTACTCGCTATACATCAAAGGGTTACAAAACTGGTTGGTACAAAGTATTATACTTTTATTGCTGGGGGCAGTCATAGAAAAGCAAATACACCAACCCCTTCACGTGATTGGGCTCATGCTACTATCAAGTATTGTAGGTGGGGTGAGTTTTATGTTGCTAAACACCCAGGCAGTACCCCTGGCTTCGCCTGGAATGATTATTTGGGGCTACAGCAGTGCTGCTATAGTGCTGGGGCTTAGCCATTGGTATCAGTCAGAAAGTGCCGAAAGGGTGGCTCTTATTGCTTGTGTTTTGCTCCTGTTGCTGCAAGTGATAGATTTTAATCTGACGGTATTTCTTTCACAAATGGTAGTTATGCTGGTAACAGGTGCTTTAGTTTGGCTGGGGTATGGCAAAAAAAGTGATAAGTCAGACAAGTGAGCCATTCAGGGTACAAACTTATCTTATAGTTATGTGAGTTTTTAGAGCCTTCCAAACTTGATTCGGAAGATTTAGCAGCTCGCTTACGCTTATAGAAGCACAACGTTATTCCGCAAATATATCCTTGAATTTGGTCTTGGCTGAGTTTAGATAGGTTACCTCCAAACGGCTTAGGAATGGTACCAAAATAAATTTACATTCTTAACCTCATCTTTTGAGGCTATACTTTGTTAAAAAATAGCCGA